>DASSBQ010000096.1:0-3676 GCA_035698625.1 Nitrospiraceae bacterium | reverse complement strand
ACTTCTCATACACGTCCAAGAGCGCCGAATCATGCTCAAGCAGCGTCTTATCGATTTCGGCCAGGCGTTTCAGAATCGCCTGATTGGCGGCTATGTGCTCGCGCAAGCGCACGAAGGCGCGGATGACGAACACGCTCATGTGTACGGCCCGCTCGCTACGCAAGATGTTCGCCGCCATCACTGCGCCGTGTTCGGTGAAGGCCCATGGGCGATACACTGCACCACGATGGCGGCTGGAACTGGTCGCAAATTGCGACCAGTTCGGATTATCTCTCCTTGATTCAATGGGTTGTACACTTGAGGCCGCGAGCTGCGACCTCAAATTATTGAGTTCGGCCTTGGTGAGCTGAAATGCGAAATCATGCGGAAACCGCTGGTGATTCCGCTTGAACGCTTCGTTGAAGCGTTTTGTGGGCACGCCATAGAGCCGCGCCAAGTCCGCATCAAGGATCACGCGTTGGTTTCTGATGACGACAATCAGCGGCTCAACCGATTCATGCGCGCCGGATTTCTTCCGAGAAGACATATATGAACGCCTCTTGACCTATCATTGAGAATGCTATTGGCCATCCAGATGGTAGAGGGATACCTTTTCCCTCAAATGGAAATCAACAGTGAGAATGTCATGAAGATGGCTGGAACGGATGCGCGCAGCGGTGTGGACGTGGCGCCTCACCTAATATTAGAGAATGAATGGTGAGTCGTGCGTCGCGAATAGCGCGAAGGCGAAACCTCTGTTCATTTATTGGCCGGGACGCTGCCGTGCGGCGTGCGACCTTCACCGGAGGAACGGGGACCCACCGAGGCTTGGCCGAGAAGGAAAGCTGGAACTGACCGAAGCACTGCGATCACATGATCGCAGCTGAGGGAATTCCAGAAGGCATTCCGCTCGGTTAAGCCCGGAAGGGTCGTTCTGAGAGGTGGGGAGCAGCGCACGCACGACAGCGGCAGTAATTGCTTACGTGCGGTCGAGTCATAGCGCTGAGCAGGCAGGCTCACCATTCAGCATCCATCGCATCACGGCCAACACCGGCTGGGCGCACCGTTCGTCAGCCAAGGCCTTACCCTCTACGGCAGCTAGACAGGCGCAGAAAGCGAATGCAGATCTGCGATCGCCTCACGTTTGACACTCCTCAAATTCTTTTGCTACTCTCGCGTGGATACGGTGGGTACGGATTTTCACTCACGCCTGACTGAATCGACATGAGCCCGCTCAGCCAAACGTCTCCATCCCGCATGGACATCAAAGAATACCTGGAACAAAAACGGGAAGCCGTGGACGGCTATCTGCTCTCCAGCATCCCGGCCGCCGATACGCCTCCGACGACGCTGCACGAGAGCATGCGCTACAGCCTCTTCGCGGGAGGCAAACGGGTCCGGCCCATCCTGGCCATTGCCGCTGCGGAGGCGATTGGAGACGCCGGCGCCGCGATTCTTCCGATCGCCTCCTCGCTTGAACTGATCCATACCTATTCGCTGATCCATGACGATTTGCCCTCGATGGATAACGATGATTTCCGACGGGGGAAACCGACCAATCACAAAGTCTATGGCGAAGCGATGGCGATACTGGCCGGAGACGCATTGCTGACCATGGCGTTCGAATTGTGCAGCCAGCCTGAGGCATTGGACGGGTTGGACCCGGCCCGCCAAGTGCGGCTCATCCATGAACTCTCCGTCGGCTCCGGCAATCGCGGCATGGTCGGCGGGCAGGTTCTCGACATTCAGGCGGAGAACAAAGACATCGATCTCCCAACGCTGCAATCGATTCACAAGCATAAGACCGGCATGCTGATCCGGGCGGCAGTCCGCATGGGAGCCCTCACCGCGGGCGCCACCCACCGGCAATTGGAGAACATGACCGCCTATGCCGAAGATATCGGCTTGGCGTTCCAAATTGCCGACGACGTCCTGAATGTGACCGGGACGCGAGAGGAATTGGGCAAGAATCCCAATACGGACGCGCAGCGCGGCAAGAAAACTTATCCGACGTTCTACGGTGTGGAGGGAGCCAAACAGCTCGCCGACGATTGCGTGAGCCGGGCCGTGAGCCGGCTTTCCGATTTTGGTCCGTCCGCCGATCCGCTCCGAGAACTTGCTCGGTACATCACGTCCAGGAAGAATTGACGATTTAGTGATTTGGCGATTTGGTGACGTGAAGAGTCCTGAGATACTTCGGTCACTGAACTTCCAGGCATTAACTTGTGCAAAGGACGCTGGTTACGATTGACAATTCCCAATCCTGCATCAGCCAGTGCCAACTTCACGAAATCATAAATCACTCAATCAACAATTCCTATGAAAGCTCTCGTCACCGGCGCCTCCGGCTTCATCGGCGGAGCGGTGGTCCGCGCGCTCGTTGCGTCCGGCGTCCAAGTCCGGGTCACGGCCAGGCCGGGCAACGATATGCGGCATCTCGCCGGCGTGACGATGGAACGGGTCGAGGGAGACCTGCGAAACAGAGAGTCCTTGCGCCGCGCGCTGGAAGGATGCCGGCAGCTCTATCATGTCGCCGCACACTATGCGCTCTGGGCCAAAGATCCGTCGATTTTTTATGACGTGAACGTGGCAGGCACGCGCAATTTATTGGAAGCCGCACGAGACACCGGTATTGAGCGAACCGTCTATTGCAGCACCATCGGCGCGATCGGGCTGCCTCCCGGCGGCGGGCTCGGCACGGAAACGACGCCGGTCTCGCTGGATCAGATGGCCGGCCACTACAAACGGTCAAAATATCTGGCCGAGCAAGAAGTGTTGAAGCTCGCGCGTGAAGGGCTGCCGGTCGTCATCGTGAATCCCAGCGCGCCCGTCGGGGCCGGCGATGTGAAGCCGACGCCGACCGGCCAAGTCATCGTCGATTTCATGAAAGGTCGGATGCCGGCTTATATTGAAACCGGCATGAATTTGATCGATGTGGAGGACGTGGCGGCCGGGCATCTCCTCGCGATGGAGAAAGGGCGGCTCGGTGAACGCTATATTCTCGGCAACCGGAATCTTCTTCTGCGGGAGGTCTTCGATATCCTCAGCCGGTTGACCGGCGTGAAGGCGCCGCGTATCAAACTTCCCCGCCTCGCGATCCTTCCGCTGGCCCATTTGAATGAGTGGATGTCGTCGATCACGAATCAGCCGCCCCGCATTCCGCTGGAAGGAATCCGGATGGCGAAATACAAGATGCATTATGATTGCAGCAAAGCGCTCAAGGAACTGGGCCTTCCGCAAACGCCGGTCGAGATCGCGCTCGACAAAGCGGTGAAGTGGTTCCGGGATCGGCGCTACGCCTAACCGACTGAGGAATGCCGATGAGGAATGTGGAATGTGAATGGAAGTTCTTGCTCTGTTTGTAAAGACGATCCTGTTCCGCCCGTACGTATTTATCTTTCTGGCGGCGTTTCTCTTCTCCGCGATCAAACTGCTGGGCTGGCCGCGTACCTGGCGGTTCTGGCTGATCAGTTGGATCACCGCCTTCGTCTGTGAGTTTTCGTCCACGCGAACCGGCATTCCCTTCGGTTGGTACCACTACACCGGTTCAACGACCGAAGAAGAGCTCTATATTTCCAATATCCCCTTCATGGATTCGCTCTCCTTCTCGTTCCTGCTCTTCGCCAGCTATTGCCTGGCGCTGGTGTTGCTCCTTCCAGCGAACAAGCCCCACACTGTCTCGCCCTCACGCGGGCTG
>DASSBQ010000095.1:0-5124 GCA_035698625.1 Nitrospiraceae bacterium | reverse complement strand
AAGGTCGCGCGCCAGCCCCTGTTCAATGGTAAAGCGGGCGAAAAGGTCCCGCGCCATCCGAATCAGCCGCTGATTCGCGGAGGGCGGAAAGTTATAAACAATCGTGAATCGGGGGCCGGAGGAAGGCATCTTGGAACGGATCTGCACGATGGATTCTTGGATGGATCGGGCTCGCAAGCCGACGGCGACTGCATCAGCCTTCGGACTCGCCACCGTGAGCATCAGTGCGGCGGTATCGCCGAAATCACTCTTGAATTGCACCGGTCCCGCACCGTCGGGGAGGTTGGCGTCGAGGTCTTTGAGCTTGAGATTGATGTCGTTGAATTCTTTTTTTGTATCCGTGACGGAATCTTCCAGATTCACCCACACGAACGATCGACCGGACAACGTCATCGATTTGATTCCGTAGGCCCCAGCCGTGGCGCGATGAACGTTCGGATTCTCCGCGATCTTCTCCTCGACCTGCCGGGTGACGAGTTGATCGATCTTTTCCGCCGTGACGCCCGGCCAGGGCGTCACGGCCAAGGCTTCAGTGGGGGGAATGTTGGGATCCTTGCGCTGCGGCATGGACAGAAAGCCGTAGATGCCCCACAGGACGGTGGCGACCAGCACCACCCAGGAGATCGCACGATTCTCGACGCAGTAGCGCGCGAGATTATGGTGATGTTCGATGAGCTCCTGATCGGGTTTATGTTCGGACATGGGCTGGTGTCTACCCCGCCTCGGAGAGAACGCGGACTTGGTCGCCGTCGACAATCTGAGTCGTTCCCTTGACGACGATCGTCTGGCCCTGTGTGAGTCCCTCACTGACGATCACACTGTTGCCCAGGACCGGACCCAATTTGACGGGACGCCGATGAACGAGGCTTCGACCCTCCTGCTCGTCCACGACGTACACCGCGTATTCCGCGCCGCCGCCGGGTGGACGAACGATAGCCGACAGGGGCACGATCAGGCGAGACGTCGAATCACGGCCGTCCGGGAGGCTCAGGACCGCAATCATGCCCGGTTTGAGCTTGTTGTGTGGATTGGGGATTTTGACCTCGATTTGAAATACTCGGCTGGTGGCGTCGGCGGACGGATCGATCTTCGTGACCTGTCCTTGAAAGTCGGCGCCAGGAATCGCTTCCATGGTCATGGTCAGACGTTGCCCCAAGGTCACACGCTCCATGGTAATGTCCGGTACGCCGAACAGGGCTTTTACCATTGACGTGTCGGCCAGGACAAAGGCCACTGTTCCGGCCGAGACCAGGGACCCCACCTCGATATTGCGCTTCAAGACGACCCCATCCAGGGGAGCCTTCAGCGTGCTGTCCTGCATCGAGATGCCCGCTTCCTTTCGGCTCTCTGTGGCGCCCCGCAATTTCGCCTGGGCCGAGTCGTATCGGGCGCGGGCGGCGTCGTAATCGGATTTCGTCAGGCTTTGAGCGTCATACAGATTCTGCGCCCGTTCGAAATCGAGTTTGGCTTGGGTGAAGTTGGCCCTCGCATCGGCTTCGTTGGAGGTGGCCTGATTCAGCTTGACGGCGTAGTCCGATTCGCGCAACCGGGCGAGCACCGCCCCTTGGCGAATCGTGTCGCCGGGCTGAATGATGCGCAGCCGGTCATCCGGCCCGCGGACTTGCTGGATCTCGTTGACATATCCGCCGACCTTGAACGCGAGATCGACTTGGGTGGCAGGGGAGAGGCTGACCGAATAGCGGGTGCCGGCTGCTGCTGAAGCGCGCGCGACAGTTTGTACCGTGACCGGGGTCAAGGGCTTCTCAAAGGAGGGTTCCTGGCCGCATCCCATGAGGGCCGCCACCCCCGCGGCAATTCCGATCACCAGCCACGGATGCGCGGACATCAATCTTCCCCGATCGCTTTGTCGAAGTCGGCCTTTGCGCTCCAATACCCGCTCAGGGCTTGGCTGTATTGCGCTTGGGCATCAATGAGATCGGATTGCGCCTGCAGCACATCTTTCAGCAGCGCGGCTTTCTGGGCATAGCGGTTCTTGGCGATACGCAGTTTTTCCTGCACGGTCTCTTTCGCCAGTCGCTTGGCCGGCAGCAGCGCTTGGGCCTGCAACAGCGTCCGGTGTCGATTGCGCACATCGACCTGCGCTTGGGCTTCCGTTTCAAGGGCTCCGTTGCGCGCCTGCATCAGCGCTTGGCGCTTTTCCGCCAGTTCCTGCTGCTTGCGGCCCCAATCAAACGGCTCCCAGGTCAACCAGAGGCCGGCCGTGACGATTTGATCGGGAAGCACTTGCCCGACGTTCTGGAGCGAAATGTAGTTAAATGTCAAGTCGATTGCAGGCAGATACTCCAGCTTCTTGATAGCTTTGTCGTGCTCCGCCTGCCGCACTTGCAGATGCGCCTGCCGGACGTCAGGACGCTGTTGCAGCGCCCGTTCCAGGACGGTGTCGGCGGGATCATCGATCTCGGTCGGCTCCGGCTCGCCGGTCACGCTGAACTCAGTCTGCACCTCTCGTCCCAGCAGTTCATTGAGCTGCTCCTTCTGCGCGGCCAGACTGTTCCGCAGAACCAACGCATTGTAGTCCGATTCGGCGAGCCTGGTCTTCATATCCAGGTGGTCGGCTTCGAGCGCCTTCTGCTGCCGCACCTGCTCCTTGACCAACCGTTCGAGCTCACGATAGAGGCGAACCGCCTCCTCGGCGGATTCGAGCGAGCTTTGCGTTTGGATCAGCCCGAAGTAGGTTCGTTTGATATTGGCGATCACTGTCTGGCGTTGGTTCCGCAATTGTTCCGTCGCGACCTCTTTGCCGAGTTCTCCGAGCTCGATGTTCTTGTTGATGCTGAACTGCTCCAACAGCGGCTGGGAAATCGTCGCGTACAGGAGACCGGTCATCCGCTGGGAAGTTTCCAGCTTGGTATCCTGCGCCGGGATCGGTCCTGTGGCCGGAAAACTCCCGAAGGCTCCTTGGGCGAAGCTGAACTGGATAGGCGCCAGGAGTTGGTTCGCTTGGGCCCTGAACGACAACGCCGGCAGCCGCCGGGTCTTCGTCGCTTCGATCTGCGCCACGGCTTTGTCGACATCGAGGGATGAGTTCTTGACCAGCCGATTGTTCTGACCGGCCAGGGCGATCGCCTGTTCCAAGGTCAGGAGTTCGGCCGCGGCCGGGACCGGCCGGATCAAGCCGCCAAACAGAAGCAGAAGGGCGATGATCGCGAAGGCGTTGGCGGCCGGTTTGGCGGGGGGCGGTTGGGCCCGTGAGCGGTGTTGTAGTACATCATGAATTGCCCGTTCGCATTCATATGTGATGCGTGATTCCATGCACCCTCCTTCCTGTCAGAGATGAGATGACGGTCGCATCGGTCGATGCTGTGGCGCTGTTGCGGGCACTCCGGCGAGCTCGGTTGCATCTCGGGTGAACTTCCAGCTAAAGAAACGGGATGGAGATTAGCACGCTCGGCCATGCTACGTAAGGTATGAATTGCGAGCCGGTTGCAACGGTCTTCGCAACCGCGTAGGATGCGCGGCCTCGGAAGAGGCGGGTGACATGAGGAGGATGAGATGCCTGTGATGCTGGTTCCGTTCCTGGTTGTTATTTTCGCCTGGATCCTGCTGCCTCCCGTCTGTTTCGCCGATTCCTCCGCGGCAGCCCCCGCACAGCTTCCCGCTCCGCCGGCTAGCCCGGCCGAGGACCCATCGGAGCATCACGAGATCACGCCAAGCTGTCGAGCGGAGGTGAAACAATACTGTCACGGCATCCTGCCCGGCGGCGGGCGAATCAAGAAATGCATCGAAGCCAATGAAAACAAGCTCTCGCCCCCATGCCGCAAGGCCGTTCAAGAGCGTCTGGAGCAAGAAGGCGCAAAGAAATAACGCATCCAGCCGAACGGTCTACTTCCTTCTGCATACACCAGACTCGAAGATGCTCATCTTGCGCGAGAAGGGCGGAGAAGCTTAGTATCAGCCACACCTTCTGCTTTGAGCTTGCCACAGAATTCGAGGTCATGGTGGCGGACGGCCAGGTTACTCCGACAATCGCGACGCAAGGCATCCAACTTCACCTGATACCGCCTTCGCTCCGAGTCTCTCCCGTTACGGTAGTCGAGCCAAAGGGCGTCGTATATACCAAGCGATGGGTGGTCGAACTCCTTCTTGATATAAGCGGCTATTGCTCGGAGAACAATTTAGTGGATGCTCTGGCAGTGGAACCCGCGGCCGGTGACGGCGCATTTCTTGGTCCGATGATAGAGCGGCTTGTGGAGTCGTCCCGAAGACTCGGCCGACCGCTGTCCGACTGTCAGCGCTCTTTGCTCGCATATGAACTGGATGAGAACAGCGCTTCTCGCGCACGCGCGCTTGTGCGTAAGACACTGGTGGAATGCCGTGTAAGTGGTTCTTTAGTCGAACGACTGGCCGAAACCTGGGTGGTAACCCAGGACTATCTCTTTGACGCCGGAAAGGGAGAAGCGGATTTTGTTATCGGAAACCCTCCTTATGTACGGCTCGAGGACATTCCTGAAGAAACGGCCTTCGTCTACCGCAAAGCGTATCCGACGATGCGCGGGCGGGCTGATCTCTATGTGGCGCTTTTTGAAGCGGCGCTTCGTCAGCTGAGAACCGGTGGTGTCTGTGCGTTCATTTGCGCTGATCGTTGGATGCGCAACCAATACGGCGCAGAACTGCGACGACTCATTACCTCTGCTTATAGCGTAGAAGTGCTCCTGAGCATGCACAACGTCAGCGCGTTTCACGACGAAGTGGACGCCTATCCGGCCATTACGGTCATTCGACACAATAACCAGGGGCGAACTGTCGTGGCAAATGCGGGACCGGAAACCGAGGGTGTCCAACCAAGGCAACTGGCCACGGTACTCCAGGTCGGGGATCACGACAGGCCGGCTGCTTCTGCACATGGTCTACGGATGGCCCTGGTGAAAACATGGTTCAAGGGGACAGACCCTTGGCCCTGGCGTTCGCCTGAGCAACTCGCGCTCCTCAGACACCTTGAAGAGCGGTGTCCTCTCTTGCATCCAGATGGGTGCATTGGAGGTTTTGGTTTCAGATATTCTCTGCGAAGCAGGCCTAAGAAAACTCGATGTACGCACGAGAACCGCGCTGGAACTGCCAGGTTATTTCAGAGCCACAAAAAAGTGGGATCTGATTGTCGTTTCC
>DASSBQ010000094.1:0-3639 GCA_035698625.1 Nitrospiraceae bacterium | reverse complement strand
TGTACATGTTCGCCCATGCGATGGCCACCGGCATGCTCTTCGCCATGGCCGGCTGGGTGTACGACCAGACCCATACCCGCGATATTCCATCCCTGGGAGGCTTGTCGAACCGCATGCCGTTCATCGCCGCTTGCTTTGTCGTCGGCTGCATGGCCTCCGTCGGAATGCCCGGCACGGTCAACTTCATCGCCGAGGTGATGATCATCGTCGGGAGCTGGAACAAGTATCCCTTTCAAGTCGTCGTGGCGGTGTTGGGTATCGTTCTGACCATGGCCTATCTCTTCAAGATGATGCGCGGATTGTTCTACGGCCAGATGGCGGAGAAGTATAGCCATTCCCATGACGCGGTCTCCGTCGTCGATCGGCTGCCTCTCCTGTTGATGATTGCCGTGAGCATCGGGTTCGGTATTTTCCCCGGCCATCTCTATTCCGTGGTCCGTTCCGGAGTAGATCCGTTGATCGCCCGCATCACGCACGTCGTGCCGGTCGCCGAGCGATCGATCGAGGGACCCCCGACCGCCGGCGGTGAACTGCCGGGCGCCGGACCATCCGGATCCTTTATCAAGGTCGTGGATCGATGACGTTTGATCTGTCCATGTCCGGCTCGGACCTGCTGCTTCTCTTGCCGGAACTGTTCCTGGTGGGATGGCTGTGCCTGATCTTGATCGTCGATTTTTCCCTCCGGCGGGTTCTCCAAGAGCACATTGCCTATCTCAGCATCGCCGGACTGGTCGCCACGCTCGGCATCCTCGCCTGGTTCGACATTGCAGGGATCACCGGCACGCTATTCGGCAAAATGTTCGTGGTCGACCGCTTGGCCCTGTTCTTCAAGATGGTGGTCGTCGGAGCCACCGTCCTGGTGATTCTGTTGTCCATCGACTATGTGCATCGATTTTCATTTTTCCGCGGGGAATACTATTTCCTCATCGTCATGTCCGCACTGGGCATGATGTTCATGGCTTCGGCCAACGATCTTTTGTCCCTCTTCATTACGCTGGAATTTTCCACTTTCGGCTTCTATATCCTGGTCGCCTATCTGCGGGAGGACATGGCCTCCAATGAAGCAGGGATCAAATTTTTCATCCTGGGCATTTTCGCGGCGGGGCTCCTGGCCTATGGGATCAGCCTGGTCTATGGAGAGACCGGCAAACTGGTATTTTCCGACATGACGGCCGCACATGCGACGCCGGGACTCATCATCGGATTTCTGCTGATCTTTGCCGCGTTGGGCTTCAAAATCGGGGCGGTTCCTTTTCACTCCTGGATTCCTGACACCTACCATGGCTCGCCGACGCCGGTGACCGCATTCTTGTCCATCGCGCCCAAGGCTGCCGCGTTCGCCATTCTGCTGCGTATGTTCCTCGTCGCGCTAGCCACGTTTAAACCCGCTTGGACGCTCTTGCTCGTCGCCGCCTCTATCCTCTCGATGACCTATGGCAATATCGTGGCCATCGCCCAACGCAACATCAAGCGGCTGCTGGCCTACTCCGGCATCGCCCAAGTGGGCAATATTTTGATCGGGTTAGCGGCGGGAACCAAGATGGGAACCGATTCCATCTTGTTCTACCTGCTGGCGTATCTCTTTGCGAATCTCGGCGCTTTTGCCGTCATTGTGGCGGTGAGCAATGTGCTCGGATCCGATGAAATTGAGGACTACAACGGCCTGAACCGGCGATCCCCCTTTCTCGCATTCGCCATGCTGATCTTTCTGCTTTCACTGGCCGGAGTCCCACCCTTGGCGGGATTCATCGGTAAGCTCTATATCTTCGTCGCCGCCATGAAGGAAGGACTCTACATGTTGATCACGGTCGGACTGATCAACATCGTGATTTCCTTGTACTATTATTTGGTGATCGTCAAAAAGATGTACATCAATGAGCCGCTCGATCCGTCACCCATCAAGACTTCGACGCCGATGAGATTGGCGCTTTACGTCGGTCTGGCCGGGACTCTGGTGATCGGCATCTATCCGCAGCCCTTCATGGATTGGGTCGTGGCCGCGACGTTGATGTTCTCCAATTTGGCCGGTCCCACTGCTTCCGTTCACCTTCCCCCTCCGCCGTTCGGCGGCTGACCGCGGTCCACAGCTGCATCTCCCTGTTCGATTGTCTCAAATTCCTTCGCCAATCAATATGTTCTGGTAAAATACGCCTTGCAGTCGCGGTATCGCCGGGCTACATTTTTCTGACGTGTGAGTTTTGATCCATCTTCGCCATCGGACCTCGCTGAAATTCCATGCAGGACTCAAACGGCGAACGCGTACCCCCTCCGGAAGCCATGCGCGGGGTCCCGCAGGGAACGCGGGAAGATGCTTCCCCCGTCCGGAATTCGATCGGCACAAAGGCTCTGATTGCCTTTCAGCGCTGGTCCATTGAACGGCGCATCCTGGTGGGGTTCGGATTGGTCTTTGCCGGCATCTTGGTCATTTCCGCGGTGTCCTATCGGAACATGACGGTATTGTTTCGAAACACGCATCAGGACCAACGCAGCCATGAACTCATCGAGTTGCTGGTCGGCATGGGAATCAGGATGGATGAAGCCGAAGTCGGGCATCGCCGATATCTGGTCACCGGAGATGAAAGCTATCTTAAGGGCTTCCATACCCTTAACGAACGGATTCCCGACTATATCCGCTATGTCCGGGAACTGACCCGCGATATCCCGGAACAACGTCAGCATATCGATCTCTTGAACCAGCTTATGCAAAAGCAATTGGAAGCGGAGCGGGCGGCCATCGCGCTCCGAACCAGGACGGGCTTCGAAGGCGTGCGGGACATCGCGCTGACCGGCGTCGCCAAGGCCGAACTCGAGGAATTCCACCGGATTCAAGCCCAGATGGAGCACGACGAGAACCGCTCCATCTATGTACGAGGCATCCAATCGGCCGCCATCACGCGCAATACCATCGGCCTCTTGGGCATCGGGGCCCTCCTGCTCTTCGTTCTCCTGGCCTCTGTCTACTATCTCATCAGGCACGACATCACCGAGCGACGCCGGGTCGCCGCCGAACTCCAGCGGCGGGGTGAGCTTTTGGAAGCCGCCAATAAGGAACTGGAAGCATTCAGCTATTCCGTCTCCCACGACCTGCGCGCGCCGCTGCGCCACATCGACGGCTATGCCTCTCTTCTGGAGAAATCGGCGCTCCAGCTTCTCGACGACAAATCAAAACGCTACCTGCAGACCATTTCCGAATCCGCCACGCGCATGGGCCAATTGATCGATGATTTGCTCGTCTTCAGCCGGATGGGACGTCAGGAAATGCTGCAAAGCGAGGTCAATCTGGATCAGTTGGTCAAATCGGTTCTGCATGACCTCCGCCATGACGTCCAGAGCAGGAACATTTCATGGTCCATCGGCGCGCTACCCGAAGTGAAGGGTGATCCGGCAATGCTTCGGCAGGTCTTCAGCAATCTGATCGGCAATGCCATCAAATTTACCAATACCAGGGAGCTGGCCACGATTGAACTCGGAAGCGATCAAGGCAATTCCGCCGAAACCGTGATTTTTGTCCGTGACAACGGCGTGGGCTTCGACATGCAGTACGCGGGTAAGCTGTTCGGGGTCTTTCAGCGTCTTCACCGGGCCAATGAGTTCGAGGGAACCGGAATCGGGCTTGCCAATGTCCGGCGCATTATTCAC
>DASSBQ010000093.1:0-2487 GCA_035698625.1 Nitrospiraceae bacterium | reverse complement strand
CGTTGGCTGAGTTGAACCTCGGAGGCGATAACTCTGATATTCTCCTTTCTTATCTTGTCGATGAGAGACTGCAAGTGAAGGGCAGATGGCTCTGTACCCGACTGCATCTGAATCGTGCCGACAATGTCGAGGTTGAATCGTTTTGCCAAATAAGGCCAAGCCGGATGATGGGCGATGAAACGCCGGTTGGATAGCCGCTGAGTACGCGCGAACAGTTCATTTTGCAACTGTCCCAGCCGTTGGAGAAAAGCCGTTTGATTGGTTCGGAATTCTGCCGTGTGGCTCGGGTCCACTTCAATGAGGGCGTCGGTAATGTGGTGCAGCATGATGGCGGCATTCTCCGGGTCCAGCCAGATGTGCGGATTCCCGGTTTCCCCTTCATGATGTCTCCCTTCATGAACGTCAGTGCCGTCTCGAATCAGCTCTACTCCTTGGGACGTCGTGATCACGCGTAGTGATCGGCCTCCCGCGTTCTTCACCAGCGACGAAACCCAGACCTCGAGTCCCATACCGATTTCCAACAACAGCTTGGCTTTCCGGACCGCGACCAGATCGGTGGGCTTGGGCGAATAGGTGTGCTCGTTTTCGTAGCCGCTCAACAAAGAGGTGACTCGCACATGAGGGCCACCGACTTGTTCCGCCAAATCCTTCAGGACGGGAATTGTGACCACCACAGGAATCGGATCGCGAGCTTCCGTCATGGCGCCGACGGGGGTCAGGAAACCGACCAGCACGGCAAGGAGAGAAAAGGCAGGCGACTTCCGCACATGGTTGACCGGAAACATCGGCGGGGACGGTATCATCCGCGTATTCCGGTGTCAACGAGGTCCGCGACGCGGAGAATAATGAGGCGCACGGCGCGATGAATAAAGCCACGTCTGTGCGCGCAGGCGAGTCGGTGAGCCGGCAGTGTCCGAATCTCTTCACGTTTGTGGACGCCCGCGAGATGGTGAGCGGGCCGTGTCTTGCGGGAATGCCGCTGGCGGCCATTTTCAACATTCTGCTAGGCCCTGTCCATTCGCTCCTTGACCATACACCAAAGTTCGATTAGCGTAGCACACCGTGAACCTCGCAGTATTCGTGCGGGTGGTGAAAGGATACCGGAGATGAACGTTGTCGGATTGATGTCAGGAACTTCAGCGGATGGGGTCGATGCGGCGCTGGTCACCATTGTCCGTCGAAGAGCCGGCCTCCACGTCGAGATGGCGGCGTTTCATTCGCTTCCCTATCCTCGTTCGTTGCAGCAACGAATTCTCTCGGCATCGGTTTCCGGAACGGTGGCGGATATTTGCCACTTGAACGCGCTCCTAGGCGAATGGTTCGCCGACGCCGCCTTGGGAGTCATCCGGTCGGCTCAATGGTCTCCTGAGAACGTCGATCTGATCGGATCTCACGGCCAAACGGTGCACCATCTGCCGCATGGCATCAAAGATACACGTGTCGGCGCCATACGCTCCACATTGCAAATCGCTGAGCCGGCCGTGATCGCCGAACGCACCGGGATTACGACCGTGGCCGATTTCCGTCCGCGCGACATTGCGGCCGGTGGACAGGGGGCGCCGCTTACCCCCGGGGTCCATGCGCTGCTGTTTCGACATGTACGCCGCGCCAGACTCATCGTGAATCTTGGCGGTATCAGCAACGTCACCTACCTTCCCCGCGGATCAGGCTCTGAGGACCTTGTCGCATTCGACACGGGGCCGGCAAATATGGTTCTTGATGGGATCATGTCCCGCGCCACGAATGGTCGGGCCTCGATGGACCGCGAGGGACGTTTGGCAGCCAAAGGCAGGGTCGATTCACGATTACTCGCCAAACTTCTCGCCCATCCGTATCTTTCTCAGGCGCCTCCAAAATCGACGGGGCGTGAGGCGTTCGGCGCGAAGATGTTGGATGAATTACTCAGTTGGCCACAAACACGTCGGTTATCGGTCGAAGATCTTCTGGCAACCTGTAGCCGCTGGACTGCCGAAGCGGTCGGTACGGCCAGGCGGTGGATCAAGGAGGGAATCGATGACGTGATCGTGGGTGGAGGCGGTGTCAGGAACCGAGCGATTATGGGATATTTAACGGAGATCTTTGCTCCCGTGCCGGTCACGCCATTTGAGTCCCACGGTTGGGACAGTAAGGCGCTGGAATCGGTGGCGTTTGCCGTTCTCGCGTATCAGACGATCATGGAACAGTGCGGGAATGTGCCGTCGGTCACGGGGGCGGCGTCCCCACGGTTATTGGGTTGCATTGTCCCAAGCGGCCCGCATTGGTATGAGCGGCTGCGATCTCGCAAAGGCGGAACTAAAAAGAAATGAAAATTCTGTTGGTCGGTGCGGTCATTGCCATGATCGTCGGCCTTTGGCGCTATCTGAGGAACGCACGCCGAAGAAAGAAGCAGACATCGCTGCTTGCCATTCCTTCCGGCGTCACCATCGGCTCTACCCCATTGCTTGAGAAAGAAGAGATCGCGTTGTATGGCCTCCTGCAAATGGCCGT
>DASSBQ010000092.1:0-2459 GCA_035698625.1 Nitrospiraceae bacterium | reverse complement strand
CGTTGATGAGGTATCGGTTAACCGGAAAGAAAACTGTAGAACCAGCGGCTATTTTATGCTTCCACCGGTTGGAGTCTGGCCTTCAGATGCACGATGGCTTTCGAATGAATCTGGCACACACGGGATTCCGTTACCTTGAGAATCTGTCCGATCTCCTTCATGGTCAGTTCTTCAAAGTAATACAGGGTAAGGACCAAGCGCTCTTTCTCGGCGAGTTCCTGGATCGCCTGGCACAGGATCTGACGTTCCCGCCCATTGACCAAGGAGGCCAAGGGGTCCGGTTGGCTGGCATCGGTCAACATGCCCAGGAACTTATGACCGTCCTGATCCTGCACGCCTAGATCATCGAGGCTCACGACAATGGCGCCGCGCGCCCGCGTAAGAAATTCGTCCAGTTCCGCCAATGTCATCTTCAGTTCCGCGGCCACCTCCTCTTCCGTCGGAGGCCGACCATGGCGGTTGAGCAGCTCTGAGTAGGTCTTTTGCAGCAGCGTGACCCGTTCATGGACTGAACGCGGGATCCAATCCATCGATCGGATCTCATCGAGCATGGCGCCGCGAATGCGAAATTCGGCGTAGGTCTTGAATTTGGCCTCTCGGGTGGGATCGTACTTTTCCATCGCATCCATGAGTCCGATGATCCCCACCGAGACGAGATCCTCGGCATCCAAATACGCCGGCAGCCGGAATGCCAATCGATGGGCCATTGCCCGAATGACATGGGTAAATTCTTGAATGATGCGCTCGCGGTCGCCTCCTTGGGCATTCAACTTTCGGCGGGATTGCGATAGGTCGGCATGGTTCATAGGCCTTCGCGTCCTCTTCAGGTCATGCGCAGCAATTGTTGCCAGAAAAATTGGACGGTGCCCTTGGGAAGCTCAGGCACCGCAAGCCGGTCTACCGTCTCGGTCAGCGACAGAAAGGCGCGACTCGATGGGGCCTGGGGATAGCGGTCCAACACCGCGCGCTGCTGAGTCACCGCCATGGGGAGATAGTCGTCAAGCGGCACGGCGCCCAGATAGTCGATGGAGATCTGCAGGAAACGACTGGCCGCCACCTCCAGCTTGGCAAACACACGGGCCGCTTCGTTCGGGCTCTTGGCCAGATTGACCAGGACGTGGAACTTCCGCTCCCGATATTGGCGCAGTAAGACTTTCATGAGGGCATAGGCATCTGTGAGGGACGTGGGTTCCGGAGAAACAACCACAATGATCGACTGCGCAGCCGCGGCAAAGAAGGTCACATTCGATGAGATCCCCGCCCCCGTGTCGATCAAAAGAATGTCGATCAGATGGGAGACCTGTTCCAGCTCGGCCTGCAAAATGAGATGTTGCGATTCGGTCAGCGCGGTAAGCTGAGAGAGCCCGGAACTGGCCGGAAGGATCCGGATGCCCGACGGACCCTGCAATATGATTTCGGATAACGAGCGCGTTCCGGCCAGGACATGCTCGAGGGTATATTTCGGCGTCAATCCCAACAGCACGTCGATATTTCCCAGGCCGAGATCGGCATCGAGAACCAGGACTCGTTTCCCCGCCCGCGACAGAGCAATCGCCAGATTGGTGACCACATTGGTCTTGCCGACGCCGCCTTTTCCACTCGTAACCGTGATGACCTGCGGAGGACGCGTGGCGATCCCCGCCCGGGCCATACCTGGCTGCGTCGCCAGCGTTATTTCACTCATGTTCAGACTCCCTCTCTGAAGTAGCGGATACAGAATGGATCACGGCACGCCCGCCCGCATTGCCGTAGTGGCAGGGCTCGCAGCTGAGCCGGTCGCCGGTCGACGCTCCGGAATGCCCCCGGTCGGCACGGTGGCGCCGAGCACCAAGTCGACAAGTCGATCCGGCATGGCCGGCGTCAGATCCTCGGGCACGCGAGGTCCGGTTCCCCAATAGGACAAGGGAACGCCGCAGTGGTGCGCCGCTTCAAAGATACTGCCATAACCGGCGGTCTCATCCAGCTTGGTGAACAGCAGGCGCAGCGACGGCGCGTCCGCGCATCTCCTTATGGCGGACTCGATGTCTTGAATGCGGGTCGTTGCGGCCAAGACGAGCTGCACTTCAAGCTGGTGCGCGAGACCGGTGAGCGCCGTCCATTCATGCCACGGATGTTCATGACGAGGATTGAAGCCCGGCGTGTCGACCAACACCAACTCGGTCTGTCCCAGCCGTCCGATGCAGTCCCGCGCCTCGTCGCTGGTCGAAGCCGTCGCCAGTTCCACGCCCAACACATTGGCATAGAGCCGGAGTTGCTCGACCGCCGCCGGTCTGTAGTTGTCAATCGTCACCAGCGCTACGGATCGCTTCTCCTCCAACTGGTAGTGAGCCGCCAGTTTCGCAATGGTGGTGGTCTTCCCGACCCCGCTCGCGCCGGCAAAGACGACAATTTTCTGGCATTCGTCGGCGGCAAGCAGCGGACCTCCCGATTGGAGTCGCGAGGACAGCACGCCGCGCAAC
>DASSBQ010000091.1:0-5207 GCA_035698625.1 Nitrospiraceae bacterium | reverse complement strand
ATGGCCGGCTCTCCCCGGCCAATTCGGTTTGAGATAGAAGGCGCCCGCGATCGGACCGTTTGATTCATCCTTATAGCAGGTTTGCGGACATGCCACGACGGTGAATTTTCCCGTGATCCAGTAGTCGAGAAATTCTGCTTCGCTGAGCACTCGATCGTGAGGATAGGACGCCCCTTCCTCGACAATGACATTGTAGAAGGCGCGAAGAGGCGCCCAGTCCGATTGGCGCACGAGCCGAAGTTGAACCGGCATTCCGTCTTTGAGGACGGCGTCTTTGGGAAAAGGCACGCGGTGCTTCGTCTTTCTTGCGTCCGTGTTATATCCCTTGCAACGCCGACAGAATCCCTGCGTCGGCAGGCGGGAAACAGTAGTTGCGGAAGTCTTTTGGATCGACCCAGCGAATCTCGGCGCTCTCGCGAGCCTGAGGCTCGCCCGCCTGAATTGAACATCTGAAAAAATGGAGCTCGATTGTTTTCTCCGAATAGGCATGGCGAATGGTTTGAAAGGGAACCGGCGTGGAGATCGCGACGTCGAGTTCCTCCCGCAGTTCGCGAGCGAGGCAGGCTTCCAACGATTCACCCGCCTCGCATTTCCCCCCGGGGAACTCCCAGAAGCCGCCGAGATGCTTGCCCGGCTTGCGTCGCGCAATGAGATACCTGCCGTCCCGATCAATGATCGCAGCCGCGACCAAGACGACATCAGAATCAATCGGTTCATTCTGCGCGCCGGCCGTCATATGGATAGGTCTTGCAGACCGTTTTCATGGGACAGAGCAGACAATAGGGGTCGCGGGCCGTGCACATCATCGCGCCGAAGTCCATGATCGCCTGGTTGAAGTCATAGCACTTGCCGCGTGGGATGAGATCCTCCGATAACTTCCACAAGAGTGTTTTCTGGCTCTTCGGCTGCCCGTGGCCGATGAACACTCGATGAAGCACCCGCATGACGTTGGTATCCAGGATCGGCGCTGCTTCGCGAAAGGCAAAGGAGCGGATGGCTCCGGCCGTGTAACGGCCGATTCCTTTGAACGACAATAATTGCTCGGCCTCTTTCGGCAACGCACCGCCGTATCGCACAACCGTCTCGCAGGCAATGCTGTGCAGGCGTTCGGGCCTGATGTTATAGCCGAGGGGATACCAGGTCTTTCGCACGTCCTCGACCGGCGCCGACGCGAGCTCACTGAAGCCGGGATAGCGGTCGAGGAATTCATGATATTTCGGAATCACGCGGTCCACTTGCGTCTGTTGCAGCATGACCTCCGAGACAAGAATGTGATAAGGATTGGAGGTCTTTCGCCAGGGAAGATCCCGGCCGTGTTCCCGGTACCATTTAAGCAGGCGCTGCTGAAAACGCCGCTTATGAAAAGGATCAACGGAGAAGACTGCGGCTTTCCGTTTGGCGCGTGGAACGGCTTTCCTGAGACGGGACTTGGCGGGCATGAACTACTCGCTTTTACGGCGGCATTCTAAGTGGCCGACCGATCAAAAGCAAACTGTTCTGCATCCGCCGACTGGAAGGATAGATCTGGAGCCGCGCACGGCGAGGATCGACTTATTTCACTGCGGCCCGGCTTTAACGTTTTCCCGGATCGCGGCGCAGAGGTAATCAAAGGACCCCCCCTTCGACAAGAATGCGGCGGCGCCTGCTTCCCGTAAGGCTTCCTTGACCTGCATATCCTCGGCTACCGACAACCCGATGACGATCGTGCCGGGAAATTCGATCATAATCCGCCGCGTCGCCTCCACGCCGTTCATGACCGGCATATTGACGTCCATGACGACCACATCGGGCAGACACTCCCGGACCTTCTCCACCGCACCCTGACCATCAGCGGCTTCTGCGACCACCAGCATGTCAGACTGCTCCCGAAGGGCGCTGTGCAGGCCTTCTCGCAGAATTCTATGATCGTCGACCAACAGGACCCGTATTTTGGAATGCTCCGCCCCCTTCGTGCTCTCTTTGGTGCCCGAACCGCGGACGACCCCCGGCTGAGCCGCCTGTTCCAGTGCCAGGGAGGTACTCTCGTCCGGCCGCTTCTTTAACGCAACCTGCAACTTAATAGAGGTCTCCTGCCCCGTAAGAGAGGTGATCTCCAGCCGGCCGCCCACCGATTCGAGTCGTTCACGGATATTGAAGAGACCGAATCCGCCTTCCTTCGAGGGAATCATGCGGGAGGCTTCGAATCCGACCCCCCGATCCGTCACCACGGCTTCAAGCCGATCACCGGACTGCTTCAGGTAAATTTCCGCCTCATTGGTCCCGGCATGTTTGAGGACATTCCACAGTAATTCCTGGATCGATTGATACACCACTCGCAGCACGTCGTCCTCGAGGCATTTCCGCGCTCCGTCGTCATGCATGGTCACGGAGAGGCCTCGGCGCTGTAGTTTCTCGCTCACCCAGCGAATTGCCGTCGTCAGGTCGGTCTCATCGCCAAGGAGCGACGGATGGAGTTCTGACATCAGCGTCCTCGTATAGGAGAGCGCCTGGTGCAAGGCGGTTGTGACCTCTTCTAAAGCTTGGGACCGGCGGTTCATGTCCGGGTGTTTCTGCAACGCCTCCAGTCTTATTTTGCAGAACACGAGAAGTTGTGCGAGGTTGTCATGCAGTTCCGCTGCAAGGTGCTTGCGCTCGCTTTCAGCCGCGCGGCTGAGTTCAAGCGCTAAGGCCCGCAATCGCTGCTCGGTAACGGTCAAGGCCGCGGTTTGCTCATGCACCAGGGCTTGAAGCACGTCCTTCTGTCGCGCCTCGCTGATATCCAGCAGCAAGCCACGGATCTGAAGAGGGCCGTCGTCCTGCCGGCGAACCCCGGCGATCATTCTGAGCCACACCGGATGACCGTCCGAGGCGACGGCCCGGTACTGGATCTGGAAATCCTGCCCGGTCGCCGCACACACTTTGCAGGCGTTGACGACTCTCAGCCGGTCATCCGGGTGAGTGACTTCGGCCCAGAAATTCGGCTCGGTCAACCAACGTTCGGGCGGATATCCAAGGATGGCTTGCGTCCGTTCGCTGACGAATGTGTGCTGCATGGTCTCAGCAGTCGCCTCCCACACGATCGCGTCAACCCCATGGACCAGATCCTGGTAACGAACACCGGTCTCCTCGGCCTGCCGCACCGCTTCCAGCGCAGCCCGCGTCAGATGTTCGTTGGCGTCCCGCATGTCCTCGACCGAAGGATCTGCGGGCGGCCGGCGAACCAGCGGTTCTTCTTTTCCTTGTCCGTCCGAGGACATGCGGCTCCTTGTTAAGGCTGAGCCTTCTTTCGCTGATTACTTTTCATCTTGGTCGGGCTCCCGCTGATGAGGCCCTCGTATCCGGGAAGAGAGGCGCCCACGACGAGACCCTGGTTTGTGACCTCGTACAGCCGCATCTCCTTGCTGTGCCGGCTGCCTCGCAATTTGACGACCGTGAGCAACCGTTTCAGTTGTCCGTCGAGTTCGACATACCGTTGCATGATGATGCCGTCGGTGAGAAAGGCGGTTCCATGGGGGCTGAACCGCAGATCGATGTACGAGTCCACCATCTCGACCGTCATGATCACCGTCACCCGCATCAAGGCCAGCATGGCCACCATGCGGTGGAGAGTCTCGCGGAAATCCTCGCGAAACCCGGGCGCCATTGCCAGTTCCAAGGACGACACCGAATCGATCACCATACGCTTGATGTCATGCTTTATCACCGTCTCACGGATTTCGTGCAGGGTCTCATCCAGCGAGAGGTCCAATGGCCGTAAATGGATGACGTGAAGCATTTCTTCTTGGGAATAGCGGACAATGTCGGCTCCGAGCGGATTGCTCCTCACGTATTCCGCCGGGGGCTTCTCAAACACCGCCAGCAGACCCTGCTCTCCCCGTTTGGCCCCTTCGAGGAGAAACTGCGAGGTCAGCACGGTCTTGCCGGATCCGGATGGACCGGCAAGCAGGAGGGAGGAAGCGGCCGGGATTCCACCGCCCAACATGTCATCCAGATCCACCACGCCGATGGACACACGGCTGGTCGGTTCACTCGATTCCTGCGATTGGGTGTAGAGCGGATCTTTCGCCATCGCCAAGCGAGGAAAAATCAACAGGCCATTACGCGTGATCTTAAACGTGTGCAGCCCCGGCACCGGCTCCTGTCCTCGGATCTTCACCACCCTCAACTTGCGAGCGACGGAATTGCGCTCGACAACCTGCGACAGCCAGATGATCCCGTCGGCGACCGTCAGGACCGGATTGTCCTCGATTTCAAACTCTTGATATTCGCCGACGAGAAACGTCGTGGCCTGCCAAGTCGTCAGATGCAACGCCAGGCGCTGCACGAAACTTTGCAGGGGCAATTCTCTGTCCGTCGCCGGCGGATTGGAGACGCGGATCACCGACCGAAAGGAATCCACCACGACCAGGCCCGGATTTGCTGTTTCCACTTCGGCTACGATCTGATCCAACACCTTCTCGAGACCCTGCTTCAGGGTCTCCTGCTCGACAGACACAAAGCGGATGCTGCGATTGACCTTCTCCGGATCGAAAAACGAGAACTGCTGCTGATAACGAAGCAACTTGAGCGGAGGTTCGCCCAAGACCGTGATATACAAGGCCGGGCGCTCCGGCGTGGCCAAAGCGAAGGCCATTTGTTGCGCCAGCGTCGTCTTGCCGGCTCCGGGACCTCCCGCAAGGAGATTGAACGAAAACTCCGGAATCCCCCCGCCGAGCACTTCATTCAGACCCGAGACTTTCGTATCGAGCCGACGGATCTCCACCCTGTCCGATTCTGTCATATATTCAACTCCTTCACCTCGGTCTTCAACTCTGGCCAGATATCGCGCAGCACCCGCCATGTCAGGCGCTCGCCGATGAACGACGACACCAGTTCCAGATAGGACGCCAAGCACTCCACGGCCGTCTCTCCCGCGGTTTCCCGTTGTTCCTGTAAAAGCCTGGACAACGAATCAAGGAGATCCGGGAGCGACTCGCACGTCCATACCGTTTTCAAGCCGGGAAATTTCTTTTCATTGAGTTTCAGCGTCCTGCGAATCAGAGCCAGGTTGCCGCCGTCGCCGATAAAGGACGCCAGACCGGGAATGAGCTTGTTGAACACCTCGACGGCTTCTAACGCCACGTTGTCGGACCGCCCCGTTTTTTGCAGATGCAGCGCCATAATCCGCTCGGCAGCCTGGCGCGGTCTCAAAAGTTCGTTCATATCTACAACATCATGTACTCGTCTGA
>DASSBQ010000090.1:0-10102 GCA_035698625.1 Nitrospiraceae bacterium | reverse complement strand
GACCCCAAGCGCCGAAGGGTGCGAGGACTGTTTGAAGACCGGCGATCCTTGGGTCCACCTCCGCCTCTGCCTCACGTGCGGACATGTCGGATGTTGCGACTCATCACAAAACACGCACGCGACGAAGCACTTTCGCAAGAGCCGCCATCCGATCGTGCAATCATTCGAACCGGGAGAAGATTGGCGGTGGTGTTATGTCGATCAACTTATGATGCCGGGGTAAAGGCCGACAAACAGTGGCGGTTGAATGTCTTCGACCATATGAGATCATCATGAGCAGGACCCCACGCATACGCCGCCTCTCAAGATCGTCAGTCGCCGCAGGAATCCGCCAATGAAAGGAAGAGGATCATGACAACCAGGCCGAAGCCCGGCGGGGCTCAACCGACTATCGACATCCGTCGCGCCGACGATCGATTCCACACACAGATCAACTGGCTCGATTCGCGGCACAGCTTCAGTTTCTCGAATCACTATGATCCAGCCAATACCCATCATGGTCTGTTGCTCGTGAGCAACGATGATCGCGTGGCGCCCGACACCGGCTTTCGCACGCATCCGCATCAGGACATGGAGATTGTCACGTGGGTCTTGGATGGGGAGTTGGAGCATAAGGATTCGGAAGGGAACAAGGGCGTCATCTATCCCGGGCTCGCGCAGCGCATGAGCGCCGGGACCGGGATTTGGCATAGTGAAATGAATCCGATGAGCGATAAGGAGGTCCATTTCGTTCAAATGTGGGTGCCGCCGGATACGGAACGAATCAATCCCGGGTACGAGCAGCTCGATGTCAACGGGGAATTGAACAAAGGCGGCCTCGTGCCGATCGCGTCGGGCCGTGGACATCAGGCGGCGATTTCGATCAGGCAAAAGGACGCCGTCCTCTGGGGCGGACGATTGAAGCCGGGCGAAGCCGTGCAGGTTCCCGATGCCCGATTCGTCCACCTCTTTATTGCCAGAGGGACCGCTGACCTGGAAGGCGCCGGTTTGTTGAAAACCGGCGATGCCGTGCGTTTGACCGCAGCCGGCGGCCGCCGGCTCAACGCCGACATGCCGGACGGAGCGGAAGTTCTGATCTGGGAAACCGACGCGGACCTTCCGTCCAGGTAACCGATAAGGCCCCTTACGCCGCCAATGAGCACGACATCCCGATGAGCCGGCGGCCGGTCCTCCTGGCGGCGGTCATTCTCGGCTTGTGCCTCTTGCCGGGATGCGGCGGCGTCACCGATCCCGTACCCGACGGCAAGGCTCACATCCTGAACAATGGTTATCGCAACACAGATCCGGCGTTTGTTCCGCCAAGCCTCTGGGAGCGTCTGATGTTCATCCCGGCCCGAACATGGACCACGACGTTTCATTCACGAACCGCCGACTTGCCGACAGTCGATCACGCCGGCGACCTTCTCAATGAGGGAATGGGAGATACCGTGACGTGGGTCGGACATTCGACGCTGCTCATTCGACTGGATACCGCCACCATTCTGACCGATCCGCAATGGTCGGAACGCGCCAGTCCCGTTTCGTTTGCCGGACCCAGGCGGCTGATGCCGCCGGGAATCCCGTTCGAACAATTGCCTCCTGTGGATCTCGCCCTGATTTCTCACGATCATTATGATCATCTCGATGTGGACTCGGTTCAGCGGCTGGCGAAAACTCACGATCCGCTGTTTCTTGTCCCCCTCGGCTTGAAGGCATGGCTCGCGGATCTCGGCATCACGAAGGTGGAGGAACTGGATTGGTGGGAAACCCGGCAGGTCCGTGGCCTCACTGTCACGTGTCTTCCCGCCCAGCATTTTTCAGGTCGGACTCTATGGGATCATAACCGGCGCCTCTGGAGCACCTGGGCGGTAGCCGGAGCCGGCAAACGGTTTTTTTTCGCCGGGGACACAGGCTATTATCCGGTCTTCGAGAAAATTGGGACCCGTCTCGGGCCGTTCGACCTAGCGGCTATTCCGATCGGCGCGTATGTACCTGCCTCGATGATGCGCATGACTCATATGACTCCGGAAGAAGCCTTGCGTCTCTTCGCCGATGTCCAAGGACGGACCTTTGTGGCTATGCATTGGGGCACGTTCGACATGACCGAAGAGCCGATCGAGGAGCCGCCCATGCGATTGCATGCCGAAGCCCATCGTCTGGGACTTGACCTCGCCAAGATATGGGTCTTGAAACATGGAGAGACCCGTCAATGGTGAGTCCCCGACCCAGCCAACTTGACGCGAGCCCGCCCGTTTTCTGCTTCGGGACATCCTCATAGGCAATCGCTTACCGACGGAGGCACAACTCGCACGCGAAGCGCGCGCGCAGATCGACACGGACGTGGAGGTTCAACGTAATGGTTCATGGTAATAGCCGGCACATTGACGACATCATCTCCTGGCATAGTCTTGAGCTTGACGAGGTCGTGGCACGGTTCGGAAGTGACCAGCAGCTCGGCCTGACTCGTGAGGAAGCCGAACGGCGGTTAGCGCAGTACGGTCCCAATCGGCTGCCGCCGCCATACAAACGGCCGACTTGGCTACGTTTCCTTCTCCAGTTTCACAACGTGCTGATCTACATGATGCTGATCGCAGCGGTGATCGCCCTCCTGCTGAGTCACTGGATCGACGCCGCGGTGCTCTTCGCAGCCGTCATCGTCAATGCCGTCATCGGTTTTATCCAGGAAGGCAAGGCCGAAAACGCACTTGATGCGATCCGCAACATGCTGTCGCTCCATACGACGGTCCTCCGCGATGCCGAACGAATCGAGATGGGGGCCGAGGCCGTCGTCCCGGGAGACATTGTGGTCCTCGCATCCGGCGACAAGGTCCCCGCCGATCTCCGCCTCCTCGCGGGAAAAAGCCTGCATGTGAATGAAGCGATCCTGACCGGTGAATCTCAGGTGGTGGAGAAGTCGCCGACACCGGTGCCCACGGATGCTGCGCTGGGCGATCGCCGTTGCATGCTGTATTCAGGCACCTTGGTCGCATCCGGAAAGGCGATCGGAGTGGTGGTCGCGACCGGCATTCGAACTGAACTCGGCCGCATCAGCTCAATGCTGGAGCAGGTCCAGGAGGTGACGACCCCTTTGCTGCGCCAGATGGCAGGATTCAGCCGCGTGCTGGCCATCGCCATCGGGGCGATGGCCGTCGCGACCTTCATCATCGGCGTCCTATGGCGCGGGCACCCTCCCGACGACATGTTCATGATGGTCGTGGCCCTGGCAGCTTCCTCGATTCCCGAAGGGCTTCCCGCGATCATGACCATTACGCTGGCTCTCGGCGTCCGACGCATGGCTAGACGCAACGCCATCATCCGGCATCTGCCGGCCGTCGAAACACTCGGATCCGTCACGGTCATCTGCTCCGACAAGACCGGCACTTTGACCAGGAATGAGATGACGGTTCAATCAATCGCCGCCGGCGACCACACATTCGAAGTCACCGGCGTGGGGTATGCGCCCGACGGCGGGTTTCATCTGGCGGGCGTCACCGTCTCGGTGAATGACTATCCGGAATTGATCAATGCCGCGCGCGCCACCCTGTTCTGTAATGATGCGCGGCTTCGCAACCACGATGGGAACTGGCACGTCGAAGGCGATCCGACGGAGGGAGCCCTCTTGACGCTCGCCGGCAAAGCGGGCATCGATTCGGCATCGGAGCGGGTCTCTCTCCCGCGGACCGATGCCATCCCGTTCGAATCCGAGCATCGCTTCATGGCAACCCTGCACCACGATCATGAACATCACGGATTCATCTTCGTGAAGGGAGCTCCCGAGCGCGTGCTCGACATGTGCGACCGCTATCGCGCCGGCGGCCAGGACCTCCCGATCGATCAGAATTATTGGCGCGGACGCGCGAATGATTTCGCCGGCCGGGGCATGCGCATTTTGGCCGTCGCCGAAAAACGGGCCCCGTCTACCCAGCATGACCTGAGCTTTTCAGACGTCGAGACGGGATACACGCTTCTCGCCCTGCTGGGGATTATTGATCCCCCTCGGGATGAAGCGACGGCGGCCGTGGCGGAATGTGCATCCGCCGGCATCCGCGTCAAAATGATCACGGGAGACCATGCGGATACCGCGCGCGCCATCGGGTTGCGCCTCGGCATTGGACAGGATAAGCCGGCCTTGACAGGCGCCGAGGTCGAAACCATGGACGATACGCAACTGCGGTTGGTCGTGCCCCATATCGATGTCTTTGCGCGCGCGAGTCCGGGACATAAATTGCGCCTGGTCCATGCTCTGCAGGCGACGGGCCAGGTCGTGGCCATGACCGGCGACGGCGTCAACGACGCACCCGCGCTCAAGCGCGCGGATGTCGGAGTGGCCATGGGGTTGAAAGGCACCGATGCCGCTAAGGAAGCGGCCGACATGGTGCTCGCCGACGACAATTTCGCCACGATCAGCAGCGCGGTGCGCGAAGGGCGGGGCATCTACGACAGCATCCGCAAATTCATCCTGTTCATGCTGCCGACAAACGGAGGCGAAGCGCTGGTCGTGACCGCCGCCATCCTGTTCGAACTGACATTGCCGCTGACCCCCGCCCAGGTACTCTGGATCAACATGGTGACGTCGAGCACGCTCGGTCTTGCCTTGGCCTTCGAATTGCCGGAATCCGACGTCATGCAGCGGCCTCCGCGCGATCCTCGGGAACCGCTGCTGTCCTGGCTTTTCATATGGCGGATTCTGATGGTCTCCCTGCTGATGATGACAGGCGCGCTCGGGCTGTTCCTCTGGGAACTACACAATGGCGCCGCCCTTGAAACAGCGCGGACCATGGCCGTGAGCGCGGTCGTGGCGGCCGAAATGTTTTACCTGATCAACAGCCGCCATATTTTTGGATCCGTGATCTCGTATGAAGGGCTTTTTGGCAATCTCTATGTCCCGATCGTGATCGTGGCGTGCGCAGCGCTTCAGGCGGCCTATGTGTACGCCGGCCCGCTGCAGAAGGTATTCGGTTCGACCGGTCTAACTGCAGGAGAGTGGCTCAAGGTGGGTCTGGCCGGCGCGCTCGTCTTTCTCGTCGCTGAAGTCGAAAAGGCGGTGCAGCGCAGGTTCAATCGAACGGTACGCCGGCATTTGGATCGCCCGCGCGCCGGCCCCGGATCCCCCATCCACTGAAGCCAGTCGGAGTTTAGGACATCACCCGGCGGCCCCTCCAAGACACAGATACAATGCTGCCCTTTCGCGTTCACGTCAACCGACCTCATCCCTCACCGATCCAGAGTCGCAGGGCTGAGGGCTTCCGGTCGTCCTCACGCTCTTTGCCCTTCTGTCCCGATCATCCTGCCGCTTAGGATCCCAAAGAACCTTCTGCTCCCCAAAGCACGCATGCTTCAGTCTGTTCGTAATCACGATGACTTTTCGGCCGTGCTTTACAAGATCCGGTATTTCGCATAAGGTCCCGGAGCGATTGCGGCTTTTCACAAGAGGTTTCTGACGAAACGGACGAGCTCATACGAACATGAACCCACATCCTCTGAATGGTGATTGCGTTGGTGTTAGTACCGGCATTGTCGGAAGCCTTCACCGGCCCCACGGGCGAATCGCAAGTGAGCGTGAGAGCGCTGGCCACCGCGATCGTCCTGACGCTCGGCAAGATCGGCATGTTCATCGCGCTGATGCTGATCATCGGCAGGCGGCTCATCCCGTGGACTCTCAATATGGTCTCCAAGGCGGCCTCCCGCGAGCTTTTTACACTGGCCATCCTTACTATTGCGCTGGGCGTGGCCTTTGGGTCGGCCGAGCTCTTCGACGCCTCTTTTGCGCTGGGCGCCTTCTTTGCGGGTCTGATACTCAGTGAGTCGAAGATCAGTCATAAAGTCGCGGCGATACCATTCCGCTGAGGGATGCCTTTGCCGTCCTGTTCTTCGTATCCGTGGGCATGATGTTTGATCCCACCATCGTCATGCGCCACCCTTGGGCGGTGGCGTCAACCGTACTGATCATCGTCGTCGGTAAGTCGCTGGCGGCATGGCTGATCGTCTTAGCATTCGGCAATCCACGGAAAACGGCGCTGACCATTTCAGTCAGCCTGGCGCAAATCGGCGAATTCGCATTCATGCTGGCTCAACTGGGCGTGACGCTGGGGCTCCTTTCTCTTCAGGGCCGCGACATCATCCTGGCTGGATCGATTCTGTCGATCGTCCTCAATCCTGTGTTATTTGCGACTTGGATCAATTCCTGCGGACGAGCCGTGCGGCACGATCGGCCCCGGTATCGGGGAACATCAAAGACCATGTCGTCCTGGTCGGCCACGGACGGGTGGGGAGGATTGTGAGCGAGGCGGTACGCTTGGCCGACTGCCCTATCGCCGTGATCGAAGAGAATAGCGCCGTAGTGGAGAATTTACAGCGAGAAGGGATACACGCGATCCTCGGACGAGCAGAAGCGCTCGGCGTGTTGGAGTCGGCCAACATCGCCGAGGCACGGCTGCTGATTTGTGCGATTCCCCACGTCTTCGAGGCAGGGCAGGTGATCGAACGCACCCGCGTGCTGAACCCGTCGCTCCGCATCCTCGCACGCGCGCATTCCGATGCCGAGGTGGAGCATCTGACCCGTCATGGCGCCGACCTGGTCATTATGGGAGAACGGGAGATCGCGCGCCGGATGGCCGAGTCCGCCGCGCTGTAACACATGCTCAGCCTGACTTTCGCTTCTTCTCGATGGCTTGCAGGCAGGTATCGTAGGAGTCGATGAACTTCTGAACCCCTTCGTTTTCCAGCTGCCATGTCGCACAACGGTAGTCGATGCCCACATTCTCCAATTCCCGCAACACGTCAAGCGCGTCTTCCACGTCCGCCTCAACTGAATCGGCGACGACTCGCCCGTGGTCGACAAATGCCTTGATCGTGGCCTCGGGCATGGTATTCACGGTATCCCGGCCCACCAATGGCTCAATGTATCCGACATCGCTGTAGGCGGGATTCTTTCGCCCCGTGCTGGCCCACAGCACCCGTTGTACCCTGGCTCCCCGCTTGACCAGCTTCGCCCAGCGGTCTCCCGCAAAAATCTGCTTGAAATATTTGTAGGCCACCCGCGCATTCGCCACCGCCGCCCGGCCAAGCAGTTGAGCCGGCATGGCGCTCTTATCGTCGCCGTAAATCCGATGCGCCAGTAGTTGATCGATCAGCGTGTCCACCCGGCTGACAAAAAAGCTGGCGACCGAGGCGATCCCGTCGATGGGCCGGTTCTCTCCCAACCGCCGCTCCAGCGCACGCAGGAAGGCTTCCGCGACGCCTTGATAACTTTGGATGGAAAACAGCAAGGTGATGTTGATGTTGAGCCCCTCGTACAACATCTCCTCGATCGCCGGAATTCCGGCCGATGTGCCGGGTATCTTGATCATGACGTTCGGTCGATTGACGAGCGAGTGCAGGCGCCGCACATGGTCCATCGTCCGGTATGCGTCATGCGCGAAATGGGGGGAAACTTCGAGGCTCACATAGCCGTCGAGCCGCTCGGTGGATTCATAAACCGGCCGCAGAATGTCGCAGGCATTCTGCACATCGGTGACCATGAGGGCCTCGAACAGCTCGGTGGTCGTCACCCCGGTGCGGGATAACTGCCCGATTTGCTCATCATAATCACGACCGCCCGTGATCGCCGCGTGGAACGTCGTGGGATTCGATGTCATGCCGCGCAAGCCTTCCTCCGTCACACGCCGTTGGAGCTCTCCGGTCTGGATCATGGATCGAGTGAGATTGTCGAGCCAATAGCTTTGTCCGCAGGAGGCAAGTTGCGACAATGGATTTTGGGTCAGCGTCTGTTGAGAAGTCATACTCCTCCAGGTGATGACAGGGTGATTAGATCCATACATTGTGGCGCGTTTGTGAAGCTTAGTGCAAGGCAGTTGTTCGCCGCTTCCCCGTCCAGACGTGCAAACTGTCCCGACCGGGATCAATTATCCGAGTTCGACCCCTAACCCACGAGGCCCATCACCACGGAGGGAAATGATCGTCGACCGATTCGGCGAGGGTATCGATCAAGGCTCCTGTATTCAAGCGACGATCAATCGACACCCCGCTTGGTGCGATGCTATTCAAATGTCCCAAAGCGGCTCAACTATTGAGGACCTGTTCTTGCAGCTTATGCCTTGTTCGGGGGGCGTTCCTATTTCCGAGATCGAATGGAGCCTTACTTTGTGATAGACAAACTACTCAGCGCCTACGTGGCGTATCTTCCCTGGTTTGGCCTTGCAGTCGGCATCATTTTGCTGCTCGTTGGATCGACAACCTCGCGAAGCCGCCGCCTGACGTTCATTGGACTCGGTGTGGCTTGCGTCTCCGTATTGTGGCTTCTTATGAGGATCTCAGCCTCAACCTGAGAGAGACGATGCATCACCACGCATGCCATATCGTGGCGCAGGAGCCGAGGGCTCATAGAACTGAGATGGAGAATATTCCATGTTGACCGACGAAGACCTGCAAACCATCGAGAAAGCTTGCACCGGACCCGATGCGCTGGAAACCTACACCGGGGTCGTAACCGTAAAAGTCGTCTTGGACATGGTTCACGAGATTCGCCGACTGCGCAGTGACCTTGGCGTTCGACGCTAGGGGTTTCATGGCGGCGTATTTTTCACACACATTCTCTGCTTAGTCAGAAATTATGAATCATGGGTTGCCTATGAATCACGGATCGACGCCTTGGCCAAGCCGGTTGCTATGGGCAACCGATTTCAGCCCGGGGGCAGCGCTCGCTCGAGACTACGCGATTGTCTTGCTCCGTGGCTCGGGCGGGCGCCTTCACCTTTTGCATGTGTCACAGCCCTATCCGACGTTAGTACTGGATGCCGTCGCCGACGCCGATCTCCTTGCTCCCGTGCGCCGGGAGGTCTCCGGGGCGTTGGACGACATGGCCGCACAGCTAAGTAAGGGTGGGGTACAGGCCTCCGCCACGCAGGAGGTCGGGATCCCAAGCGAAGAGATCATTCGAGTCGCACGCGCGGAGAGCGCCGACCTCATTGTCCTCGGTTCACAGGGACGGACCGCCCTGGAACATGTGCTGCTTGGAAGTACCGCCGAACGAGTGGTGAAAGGAGCCCCCTGTCCGGTGCTGACTGTCCGGGCCGAAGGGGCGGGTCAACCGACGTCGCCCGCCATCCGGCGACTCATTGTACCGGTTGATTTTTCGAACGGCTCGGCCGATGCCCTCGAAGCGGCCATTGTGGTGGCCCGGCCATTCAAGGCATCGATCACCCTGCTGCATGTGCTTGAATGGTCGTGGCTGCGCCTACACTACACCATCGCGCAACTTGCGGACGAAGACCGCATCAGACGGGAGCTCCAAGCGCGCCTGGAGCCGTATGCGGAGGCAGTTCGTTCGGAAGGATTGACGGCCGACATCGTGACGCTGGGCGGCGGCGGACCGGCGGACTTCATCGTCGACACGGCCGCGAGCCGGAAGGCGGATCTGATCGTTATGGCGACGCATGGACGGCGCGGCATCCAACGCGCGCTGATCGGCAGCGTGGCAGAGGGCGTCTTGCGACGGGCATCCTGCCCGGTCATGACGATCAAAGAGGGCGCGATCGCACCGGAACGCCGGCGAACCTTTTCGATTACGGAAGCGAATAGCTGATCGGCACTGGCGCGCTCACTCAGCTTTCTCTACATGCTCGAAGCATTTCTCAAACGGCACAGCATTTCGGCAGCCGCCTTGGACGCGCGGCCCCCACTGACCTGAACGGTCAGGTAAATTTCTTCCCGCCCCCCTACGCGTCGGTCTTCGCCTGAAGCATCCGCGCGAGGTTCACGCGCTGGCAATTACGCCGATGTGGCTGAAGGCTTGCGGATAGTTGCCGAGAAACGACCCCGTCCAACAGAAGTCTATCCCGTTGCTCACGAAGGAACTCCGGCCCGCCCTCAAGACGTAAGCGAATACCGCCTTGATCAAGTAGGCTTTTGATCATGACCGGGTACCGGAGCAATCAAAATTCCCGGATCAATCTGAACCCGGCCTCGGGCAATGCGAATCCAGTGGTAAAGCGTGCTCCCACCCCGGCTTGAATCATCCAATACGGACCGATCTCATAATGGAGCTGCGGCATGACCAGCACCTCAGTGTTCCCGCCAAGCACCTGCCCCACATTGGTCTCGATGCCGGCCACAACCCGTTCGG
>DASSBQ010000089.1:0-3435 GCA_035698625.1 Nitrospiraceae bacterium | reverse complement strand
TGGGGCACCCGGTGATCTGTGGCTTTGACAAAGGTCAAGTATCGGCCGTTCGTGACCTCATACTTATCCATATAAAAGCTATCCACGAACACTTCGTGGCGGGGATATTCGTCCGGACCGCCGTCGCGGTCGCCGGGGGGCACTCCCATCGGAAAAGAGCCGGCCGGAATCAGAATCATCGGGGCGCCGTCGTTGCCGGTGAACTCCGTGGGCGCTGCCTGTGATTCCGCTGCGTGTGAAAAAACCGGGATCAAGACCATGACAAAACCGGTCAGGAACACGACGACACCGCTCCGAACAGTCATAGAACGTAACTCCTTCGTTTGATAAGGCCGCGCGCGACGCCTCACGCCTGACGCTTCATGAAATAATAGGCGGAGGAAAGGCCGATCGTACCACAGGCCGTCCGCCAAGTAATATGCCGCAAGTCCTCGTCTGAGTGTCAACGAGGAAATCGGCCGGCCGAGGATTGACGCTGAGTTGAGCCGCCTCTACCATAGGAAAAATATTTCGGCGGGCCGCATTGAAACGTCCAACCTTTTTGATGTGATGATGACATCTACAGGATGTTCAAAATGGCCGGCATTCTCACCCGCCCGGCCCCGGCGCGCCGAGACGCGCCTCTTCCCAAGCGAGCGAGGGCTTGATGCGTACTCTTTCCCGTACGTTGAAAGTCCGAGCGAAGCGAGAACAAAGCTGGCGGACATTTTCAACATCCTGCTACTATACGAACGATTGCCATGGCGACACCAACCCATCGTGGGTTACGACATCTGGCCCTTCGCGTGATCGACTTGGGTCGGTCCCGTCTGTTCTATGAACGATTCTTGGGGATGACAGTCGTCTGGGAACCGGATCCGGAAAATGTGTACTTAAGTTCGGGCGCCGATAACTTGGCTCTTCATCAAATTCCGGCTTCCGAGCGCGATCGCTATCAGGCAGGCGCCGGGCAATTCCTCGATCACTTCGGCGTGATTGTGGAGAGCCGGCAGGCCGTGGACGAGATGTTTGCCGATGTTCAGGGTGAAGGGGGCCGATACGGAGCCGTGATTGCCAAGCCTCCCACGTTGCATCGGGACGGGAGTTATTCGTTTTACTTTGCAGACCCGGACGGCAATGTCATTCAGGCTCTCTATGAACCGGACATCAGCCGTCTTGAATGGGTGAAGCGCCAAGGGTAACCGAGCACTACCGTCTGACACCTCCGCCTGACGACTATGAATATCTGGGACAAACTTCCTCGCGATCAATATGTCGGGCTCGCGCCCTGGGTATGGGTGCAACTGGAAAGCAATCAACCGCCGGGGCCTTTTCCGTTCATCGGGGGGGTCGCGCCGGACGTTGTCGCCGCTTTGCAGGAAACACACGGCCTGTTGTTGAGTTGCGTGGAGACGGCGATCAGCGATGTGTTCGCGCGGCGCGCGCAACTTGATGATCAGCAAACGAGACAGCGCCTGGAAGACGCCTATGCCGAATTGGTCAATTCCCGGCCGCATCTTGCCGCGCACATTAAGTGCGGCCGCAAGCCGGACGGCACGTTTCAGTGGGAATTCCCCCACGATCTCACCAAATCGTCCACCGTCGTCAATACCGGCCTGCGTATTTTTCATGCGGTGAAGCGGCAGGCGCTGCCGGTGGCCTTCGACCGTCCGATGGGGCCGCTCGTCGGAAAATTTCTCGGGATGCTGACCGGGACCCAGCGAGCCGGTGAGCTGCGCACGATCGTATCCTCGGCCGGCCGGGAGGGAGAGCGGCTGCTGGGCCGCCTCATGGAGCTGTTCATTCAGTACGATTGCTTGATGGTGTCGGAGCGGTCCTCTATCCGGAACCGCTGGCTGGATGCGACAAAGGATCGAGATACGATTCATCTCGGCCATGCCGCGGTCATGTATCGCCGGCGGGATTCGTTCTTCCTGTTCGATCCCTGGTTGTTGCCCTGGTTCGCCGAATCGAACGTGCCCTCTCTCTGGGTGTCTCACTTGCCGAAGCCGGCCGGCATTTTCCTGACCCACGACCATGACGACCATGTCGATCCCCGCACGCTGCTCCATATGCCGAAGGATGTGCCGATCATCATTCCGAGCCGGCGGAATCGCAAAGACCTGTTCTATGACTATGTGCCGTTGCTGAAGGAGTTGGGATTCTCGAACATCATTGAGTTGGCCCATGACGAAACATGGACTTTCGACGGAGGCTCGGTCACTTCCGTCCCATTTTTTGGAGAAGATCCTTGTGATCTAGAAATGCCTCGAAACTGTTATCTTGTCGCCGATCGCGGCCACAATGTGCTGGTGCATGCCGATAGTGGGCCGACCAACAACGGGCGCTCGGCCCTTAAAGAGGGCGTCATCCAACAGCTGGTGCAGAAATTCGGTCCCATCCCGTTGGTCATGGCGTCGCAGCAACAGCTCTTGGAAGTCCGCACGTATGCCGCGCATGCCGCGTTGTCTCACCCCGGTCGTTGGCTCGATGTCGGAGAAAACGGCTACCTGACCAACGGCTATCTGGCCGAGCTCTGTGCGACGGCACAGGCGCAGCTCTTCGTGTCCTATGCGACCGGAGGCGCCGAGTGGTATCCGGACCATCTCTCTTTCATGTTCAGCCGGCGCAATCCGGCCCGGACGGCTTTCCTGACCGCCCATTGGGAGCCACCCGAAAAATTGAAAGAGCTTCTCGCCCCGCGAGGCTGCGGCTATCATTACGCTCATGCTTTGGATCTCTTTCGGTTCTCGGATAGCGGCCGCGCGCATGTGAGTTCGTTGGCCGATTCGCTCGCGCCGCTTTCTCTCTACCGTCTCGACCACGGAGATCCCCCGTTCCTGAAACAGGGCGGACCCGCTTGACCAGAATGCTGACCACTCCGGGTCGCTCGCTCGGCTGGATGTATCGGTGCGGTGTGAAATGAACATGAAAGGCGCACACGTGTATCGTGAGATATGCAGAATCGGTATCGCAAGATCGAAGGCGGCTTGAGCTGGCTGACTGTGGACGCCGCCACGGTCAAGGAGTCGGTCGGCTAACATATCCGGGGTCAGCATGATGACGACTCATACACCGGGCCTCATCCTCGTTACGGGCACCGCAGGGTTTATCGGATTTCATCTGTGCAAGCGGCTCTTGGAGCGCGGAGATGCCGTGCTCGGGCTGGATAACCTGAATCCCTATTACGATGTCCGGCTCAAAGAAGCCCGCCTCGCGCAGCTCACGCCTCATCCACGGTTTCAATTTGCGAAACTCGATCTCGAAGATCGAGCCGGCCTTGACGCCCTCTTTGTTGCGCATGGGTTTCGACGCGTCGTCCATTTGGCGGCCCAAGCCGGTGTTCGCTATTCGCTGACCAATCCCCATGCCTACACGAGTAGTAACGTGGAAGGCTTTCTCAATATCCTGGAAGGATGCCGGCGCACGGAAGTCGAACATCTGGTCTATGCCTCC
>DASSBQ010000088.1:0-4250 GCA_035698625.1 Nitrospiraceae bacterium | reverse complement strand
AAAAATATCCGGCTGGAGCGCATGCCGATGCTGAACGATTCAAGTCCCATGATCGATATTTTGGCGTCGGTGGTGGAAATGCACGAATCCTCGCTTGTACACTAACCGGCCGGGCGTCCCTTCATCCGGAAGAGCGCTGCTCCGGCCGACGCATCGAATGGTCGCCCGCCGGTGTCGAACACTCTGTCATCCTTGTGACAAGTCACCGCAAATCAGTCGTCGTTGTCGGCGGAGGAATTTCCGGCCTGGCCGCGGCGCACGCACTCCGCCGGCAAGCGGCCGAAAGTGGAATGCCGCTGGACTGCACGGTGCTCGAGGCTTCACCGGTCTGGGGCGGGAAGATTGTGACCCATCGCATCGGTGAATTGGTCATGGAAGCGGGCCCCGATTCGTTTCTGTCCCAGAAACCGTGGGCGCTGCAATTATGCGAGCAGTTGGGGCTGGGAGGCGAACTGATCAATACCAGGCCGATGGAGAAGAAGGCGTTCGTGTTCTCGCGCGGGCGCCTGCGCGAGTTGCCGGAGGGGCTCATCACCTTTGTTCCTCGCCAACTCGGGCCGTTTCTTCGGAGCGGATTGCTGTCGTGGCAAGGTCTCGCACGCATGGGCCTCGATATGGTGATCCCGCCGCGCCGGGCCGATGAAGACGAATCGCTGGCCGGCTTTTTTCGCCGCCGGTTTGGTCGGGAGGCCTTCGAGCGGGTGATGGAGCCGTTGATGGCGGGCATTTATGCCGGCGATGCCGAGCAGATGAGCCTCCGTGCGACGTTCCCGCGATTTTATGAGCTGGAACAGCGCTATGGGAGTGTGATCCGCGGGATGATGGCCGCCCGAAACGCGCAAGCCCGAGCCGGATCCGGCGCGGGTCCGGCTCGCACCATGTTCGTCACGCTGCGCAATGGATTGAGCGAACTCGTCGCGGTGCTGGTAGACCGCCTGCAACGAGAGGGGGTCGTGGTCAAAGCCGGCGTGCGGGTGGCGGCGTTGCGGGTCCGATCGCATCAGCTTGGGCGCTGGATGTATGACATCATCTGTGAGGACGGATCGGCGCTCGCTGCCGATGCGCTGGTCTTGGCTATACCGGCCTATGGAGCGGCTGAACTGGTTCGGCCCTTGAGCCCTGTAGCAGCGGGATTGCTCGGACAGATCCCGTATGCTTCGACGGCGACCGTATCCTTGGTCTATAAAACCCGTGAAATGACCACGCGGCTCGAAGGCTCCGGCTTTGTCGTGCCTCGGGTCGAAGGACGCGAACTGCTCGCTGCCACCTGGACATCGCTCAAATGGCCGTATCGCGCCTCCGCCGGTGATCTGTCGGTTCGATGCTACGTAGGAGGCGTGGGCCGCGAGACGGCGCTGAATGAGAATGACGAGGCACTGATCCGGCTGGTTCGAAATGAACTTCAGGCCATAGCCGGCATAGCGGCGGCCCCGCGATATGTCGAGGTGAATCGCTGGGAGCGCGCCATGCCGCAATATGTCAGGGGGCACCTGGAGCGAATCGGCCGGATTGAGGCGGCCATGAGCCGATTCGCCGGGCTTGCCCTCACCGGCGCCGCCTATCGGGGAGTCGGCATTCCCGATTGCATTAAAGATGGAGTAGCCGTTGCGACCGGCGTGTTGCAGTATCTACGGACGCCGGCGACCAGGCCGGCTGCGGCCACCGACCCAGCATGATGCGGTCCATTCCTCGCATCAGCGGACGATCTGCCGTATGCGTGGTCGGAACATGTAGTAGTCATTATAAGAGGCACGTATGAATCGAACGGACAATGCCTTCACCATTACCGACGTCAGCGGACCGTTTCGCGAGCCGCGCGAGTCGGTCTTCTCATATGATTATGCGATTCAGCGCCCGACCTGGGCCACGCCGTTTGCAGTTCGCATCAAAGTCGCTGTGGCAGATGAGCTCGACGTCGTCAAAGGCATCGTGATGGGATCGGTGACCGGTTCCCCGGGGCAGCAAGTCATGCTGAATAAGTTGTTCACCAGGCATATTGCCGACCAGAAGCTCCGCATTGCGGACAGCGAGGGCATGCTGTCGGACCGGCGCGATGTCCTTGTCGAGCCCTTCACAGGGCCGATGTCCCATCTCTTTCCGTACCTGGATCAATGGGTGCAGGAGAAGCGGGAAGCGCTCCGGGCGGAAGTGAAACAGAAGATCGGGTTGTAATGCTGAGTAGCTAGGGACAGCACGACCATCGAGCCACGGCGGATGCCAGCAACCGGGAGAACGGTGGAGCGTCGCCGCAACCAGGCCGTCGCTCAAAAGATTCGGCGATAATGCCGGGAATGGATGCCGGAGTCATCGGCGAAGCCCAATGATCCGGAGTCGGGATTGCCCGTGTCGTTGAGATCGATCCGGTAATGGCCCTTGACATGTTCCATGGCTTCTTCGAAAGGGACCATCTGGGGATACAGGTCCCCGGGAGCATGAGCCCCGCGCGACAGGGTGCGGACCGCATCCGCCTGGGCATATTTCTGTTCTGCAAAGATGTAGATGTCCGCGACCGCATGCCCGCCAAGTTTATGCCCGGGACTTGTTTCCGGGATTAATCCGGCGAGGGTGTGATCCAGCCTGGCTTGTCGGAGTCGCTTGAGAAGGCCGACAATTTGACTGGCCGTCGCTTCCCGGGGCACGACGAGACTCACCGCATTGACGTCCGGCATGGTGGTCTGCACCTTGAACATCACCGGCGCCGTATCCGGGTCTTCGGTGGCGACCTGTGAAATTTCCGGGCCGGTGGCTTGTTTTTGTTTCCCGCTCGGCACGGCCAACGCAATGATGAGCCACATTCCGATGATGACTCCGAACACCACGATCGCCGGGTGCAGGCCGGCTCGCTTTCCTTCCTGATAGGGGCCCGATTCGTTGTTCATCGCTTGGTTTTCCTTATGCGGGCGGCAGTTCCGCCGAACGTTCCGCCGCTTTCGCTCCTTCCCAATAGCGGTCCATTTCCTGGAGTGATAACTCGTTGATCGTGCGGCCGGTCTTGTTGGCTTGATCCTCGATAAATCGAAACCGCTCGGCAAAGCGGTTGGTCGCCCGGCGGAGCGCGTCTTCCGGATTGACTTTCAAATGCCGCGCGAGATTGACCATCGAGAAGAGCACGTCACCGAATTCGGCTTCCATGGCTTCACGGTGCGCGTCCGGAACGAGCCGCTCAGCGGAGGAACTGGACGCGTCACCTTTGGACGCGTTTTGGATGGCTTGGCGCAATTCACCAAGTTCCTCGTCGAGTTTTGCGCTGACCTGCTCCAGGCCCTGTGTGTTATCCGGCCAATCGAACCCGACGCGGGCCGCGCGAGCCGTCACCTGGTAAGCCCGGAGCAGGGCGGGCAGCGTTTTGGGAACATCATGCAGCACCGAACCAGTGCGTCCCGACTCTTTCCGCTCTGCGCGTTTGATCTCTTCCCACCGATGAAGGACCTGTTCGGAACTGACGGCTTCTGCGTCGCCGGGCGGCTTCTGAAATACATGAGGATGGCGGCGTATGAGTTTGTCGCCCAGTTGATCCATGACGTCGGTGACGGTGAAGGCGCCGGTTTCAGAGGCGATCTGACTGTGAAACAACACTTGGAGCAACACATCGCCCAATTCTTCCCGGAGCTTCGGCTTGTCTTGCTGATCGATGGTTTCGAGCACCTCGTACGTTTCCTCCAGGAGATACGGCTTGAGGGACTCGTGCGTTTGTTTCCGATCCCAGGGGCAGCCCCCCGGCGCCCGGAGCGCGGCCATGATTTCAACGATGCGGTCGAATGATTGTGACATGATCCGGTATCCCGGCCCATTATACTGAGTTCTCGCCGGGCTTCAACGGGTCCGCGCGGCTTGCGCCCCCTCAGGCCCTGTGGTAGGGTACGCCCGCAGGGTAGGCAGGGGATCCGAGGTTGAGCCGATGAGCAACGAAGAGCAAGGATTCGTCATCCGAGACCGCCGCGGGCGTGGAGACAATCCCGCGCCCGGCGGGACGGAAGCTCCTCCTCCCCCCTCGCCGTCCGCCGAAGCGCCGGCTTCAGATGCCGGACATGATACGCACCTGCCTGTAAACTTTTCTTCATTTGTCATTTCCATGGGCAGCTCGGCGCTCATGTTGATGGGCGAGCAATTGAGCCCTCAACAGCCGCCGGTGACCGTCAACCTGCCCCAGGCCAAGGAAATCATCGATCTGCTGTCCATGCTCGAAGAGAAAACACGCGGCAATTTGACATCCGACGAACAAGGCGTGCTCGAAGATATGCTGTATGCTT
>DASSBQ010000087.1:0-9794 GCA_035698625.1 Nitrospiraceae bacterium | reverse complement strand
CATAGCCTGCTCGTGCGGTTGCTCGCGGGGGATGCCGAACGCTGGCGCCGCCGCGCTCGATTTTATGAACGCCATCGAGACTACTTTCCGCGCTTGTCATCAGGCCGGTTCGTCGCACGGTGCCGTGAATTGGAGGCGATGTACCGGGCGCTCTCGTGGACGCTACGGAGGCTCGCCCGCCAAGCCGAGTGGGCATGGAGCGGCTCCATTGTAAGCTGGCAATTCGCGCCGTTCATGCCGGGGAATCATACCCTGCCGGCTACGGTATCCCGGCCAGTCATCCGCAAGCGACGGATCGGGCGCTGAGGAACGCGGCGGCGGATGATGGCGCCAGCAGTGGTGTATTGCCTCATGACGCGGGACGCTATGCGGCGAATGGCGACAGTGAATTCGGGCACAGGCATATTTGAGCAAGACCATCCGTCAATGAATGCATTCGGGTTCGCATGGAATAAGACGAATTGGAGATGGTATTCTTCTTGCTCATCATGTTGTGACGGGGACCTGTTGTAGGCGCGTGACATCCACTGGGATCGATGGGAATAAAAGGAGTGCTCATGCCGCCGCAATTAATGACAACCATCCTTTTTACAACAGATTTCTCGGACTGTTCGGCCCGAGCTCAAGAGTACGCCATGTATTTTGCCACCGTATGGGATGCCAAGGTGGAAGTGCTGCATGTGCTTGAAGGTCCGGCGTGGCTGAAAGGCTACGTGGGCGCGCTGTCCGCGGTCGAACAAGCCGGGAAGGAAGCTGCTCAGCGGCTCGATATCGTGCAGCATCAGATGGCGCGCAGCGGGATTGCCGCATCGGTGCGGCAGGTCACGGGGATTCCCAGTGAACAGATCAATCTGGCTGCGCGGGAAGGTGGAGCCGATTTGGTCGTGCTCGGCACGCAAGGCAGGACGAATCTCTTATACGGGCTTGTCGGTAGCACGACGGAACGGGTCGTCAAGGAGGGACCCTGTCCGGTCCTCGCGGTGCCGAAGCTTGGCGATGACGTTGCGAGGCCGATCGCGGAAACGGCGGCACCTCCGATTCCGATCCGGCACATCCTGGCTCCGGTTGATTTCTCGAGCCCGTCGTTGGATTCGCTCGAGTATGCGATTCAATTGGCTAATGGCATAGGAGCCAAAGTGACGCTGGTGCATGTACTGGAGCCCGTCTATTATGATTTGGAACGCGGGCTTGGGTCGATCGAGCAGGAGGGTCGGAAGCGGGAGCATTGGAAGAAGCAGCTCACGGAGCTGGCGGACTTGGTGAAATCCTTCGGATTGCCGGCCGCATTCGAAATTTCAGGGGGAGTTCCGTCGGACGCCATTCTGAGCTGCGGCGTGCGGTCCGGATGCGATCTCATCGTCATGGGAACCCATGGCAGGCGAGGGGTATCGAGAGTCCGGTTCGGCAGCGTGGCGGAAGCCGTGTTGCGGCGTGCGACGTGCCCGGTCTTGACGGTGAAAACGCCGAAGTTTGCACCTGGCCACCCTCGTGTGGTGCCCCAGGCTGTGCCTGAATCATAAGAACGTGATCGATTACAGAGTGAGAGCCTCTGAACGCGGCAATCGCATTCACCTGCCGCTCATGGAAGGAACGGAGATATGGAACCACGAGACATCTATATTACGGAGTTTGATTTGGCGCGGTTGAAAGAACTGGTCAACGTCGGCATCTCTTTCAAAGAGCGTGATCGGGATTACTTGGAAAGCCTGCGCAACGAATTGGATCGTGCGCATGTCGTGGAACCGAGGGCGATCCCGCATGATATCGTCACCATGAACTCGCAAGTCCGGATTGAAGACATGGATACGGGAGAGCAGAACGTCTATACGCTGGCCTTTCCCTCCGACGCCAAGATCGCGGACAGAAAAGTCTCTATCCTGGCCCCGATCGGGACGGCCATGCTCGGATGCCGCGTCGGCGACACCGTGGACTGGCCGGTGCCGGCTGGGACGCGGAAGGTGCGTATCAAGGAGATTCCGTACCAGCCCGAAGCGGCCGGTCACTACGATCTGTGAACAACTCCGCGCGCCCGCGCGGAGTTGTTATTCGTTGCGACCAACTATAAGCCATCAGCTTACCCCGTTTATTCTGCCCGCGTCATCGGCCATCGGCTGTGGCGTCTTGCGACAGCCGACATGTGATTCCTGGGGTTATTGTCCTCATTCTGTTTTGTTTCTTTTCTGTATAGACTTCTGAAACGATGATTTCCCTGCGAAGTTGGCGCAGGCGCCGTATCCCTGCAGCTGGCACAGTGGTCGCATCTCTCGTATTCAAGGTGGAATGAAATGTATCCGTCGACAAGATCAAACGGTATCCTTCCAGGCGGTGAAGCAGTCGAACGGGCCGGCCACTGGACAACGAAGCATGAGATGCGAGGCGATGGCGGATGAGTCCTCGCACGATTTGCGCTGCGGTGGCGTTCCTGTGGATCGTCACCATAGCCCTCATTGGATGGTTGTTTATTAAAGGCTGGACCGCTCCGGGCACAGACGGGCGGACAGAAATCCTCCTGGCTCCGGCAGAGCGGGACCTGATCTTGGCTGAGATGCGGGGTCTCTTGAAGGCGGTCAGTGGTGTGGTGGCGGGATTGGGTGATGCCTCGCAACCGACCGCACAAGCGGGGCTTGCCGCTCGTGCCGCCGGCATGCAGATGGCCGCCGACGTCAATCCGGTTCTCATGGGCAAGTTGCCGCTTGCATTCAAGCAGATGGGCATGTCGGTCCATCGGGATATGGATGGCCTGGCGGATGCCGTCGCCGGTGGTGAGACATCGCAACAGATTTTGACTCGGCTGGCCGATATTACCGTCCGTTGCACTACGTGTCACGACATGTACCGGTTTGCACCGGACAAGGGCCGGTAGGGAATGTGTAACGAGGAGAAAACCCCTTTCTAAGGAGGTGCGCCATGGCCTGCAACGTTGGAGGAATCGAACGTCCGATTCGTATTGTGCTGGGACTGGCCCTCGTCGCTATCGGCGCATCGGCCGAATTGCCCGTGGCGGGTATGGCTCTCGCCTTGATCGCCGGTGTGATTGCGCTGGTCACGGGAGTGATCGGCTACTGTCCGGTCTGGGCGTTGCTTGGATTCAATACCTGCGCGGCTCAATTAAATAAACAGCCCAGGGGCAAAGCGGCCTAGGAGGCCGTTGCAAGGCGGTCCCTGTCGGCATTGCCATCCGGCTCAGTAGAGCTGTTGCCTCTCTCGCGATCCCATGCGGCGGTATGCGCGGCTCCCGTGCATGCCGCCGTGCTTCCGTATTCATACGGAAGACGCCTGAAAACTATCCTTGTATACAATTTTAAACCGGGTTACCTTATCCATAATTTCGGCCCTACGTACCCGGTTCTCCATCAAAAGGATGGAGCCGGCCGTAGTGTTGGTGCACGGAAAAAGGGTCGGAGGCGAGGAACCGAATCCGCTGGGCGAAACGACCTTCTCATATGGATCGACCAACTGGTATTTCGAGGAAATGAACATGGAGCAAGGAACAATGGCCGGCTCGAGCTCTTCCCCTTCCGGAACAAGGCGAAGTTTTTTCGGATGGGTCACCGCGGGGGCGGCGGCGTTGATCGGATTGGGGCTTGGCATTCCGCTCGTCGGCTATGTTGTTGGGCCGGCGTTTAAGCGGCGAGAGCAACCATGGGTGGATGTCGGGGAAACCGGGGCTCTGACTCCCGCGGAACCGAAACAGCTTGACTACATGACGGCGGCCCACGACGGTTGGATGGAATCGAAGGTTCATAAGGCTGTGTGGGCCGTCAAACAACCGGATGGAGGTGTCACGGTGTTTTCTCCTATGTGCACCCATCTGGGTTGCGGTTACCGCTGGGATGCAGGAGAGAAGAAGTTCCTGTGTCCCTGTCATGGAAGCGTCTTCGGCATAACCGGTGAAGTATTGGGCGGGCCGGCCCCTCGTCCGCTGGACGTCCTGCCGACCAAGATCGACAACGGCCGGCTGCTCGTGCAGTACAAAGAGTTTCGATCCGGGCTCTCCAGGAAGGTGGAACTTTAACGGAACGTGAAGCGCATCTCGTCGCTCGTATCTCGTGTGCCAAGGTGAGGTTAGGTGATCTGGTGAAGCAAGAACTGCCGGCTCACCACTCGCCGGCGTCCACAGACGTGACGCTCGTTATTCCTCGCGTCGTGGACCTTCACGAAATCACAAATCACCAAATTGTAGTTCATCGAGCGCTTCACGAGGTGAATCATGGCCTCCCGCATCTATCAGTGGCTTGACAGCCGGCTCAATCTCAAGCCGGTCCAAAAAACACTTCTCGACGAACCCATCCCGGGCGGCGCGAGCTGGATCTACGTGTTCGGCTCGGCGACCCTGTTCCTCTTTCTCACGCAAGCCATTACCGGCATGTTCCTGGCTGTGTATTACGCCCCGACTCCCGATCATGCCTACGACAGTGTCCAGTTCATCATGAAGGATGTGCTCTTCGGCTCGTTTGTGCGGGGTCTTCACCATTGGGGAGCCTCCGCCATGGTCGTGATGATCGGTCTCCACATGCTTCAGACGTTTCTGTACGGAGCCTATAAACCGCCGCGAGAAGTCATGTGGATGGTCGGGGTCGTTCTGTTTTTGATTGTGATGGCGTTCGCCTTTACCGGCTATCTGCTCCCTTGGGACCAAACCGCCTACTGGGCGACCCAAGTCGGCATCAACATGGTCGGCACTGTCCCCCTCGTCGGCGACACTCTGGCGCGCATCCTCAGGGGAGGAGAAATGCTGGGCGCGCTGACGCTTTCCCGATTCTTCGCCGTGCACGTCCTCTTTCTTCCGGCCATCCTGATCACGGGGATTATGCTGCATCTGTTTATTTTGCGACGGGTCGGGCCGGCAGGCCCCTGGACGGATGAACGCTCGACCCTGAAGAGCGAGGCCTTCTATCCGCGCCAAGTGTACATGGATGCCGTGGTGATGCTCGGTATCTTTTTCGTCCTCGCCGGATTGGCTGCCGGCATTCCGATTCCTTTAACAGACAAAGCGAATCCCTCGGATACCACCTTCGTGCCGGTTCCGGAATGGTATTTTCTCTTCTACTATGAGTTGCTGAAATACGTACATGGTCCTCTCGAACCGGTGGCGACCTGGATGTTGCCGGTCATTGTTGTTGCCCTGCTGCTGTTCTGGCCCTTCATTGACCGAAATCCCGCGAGACACCCGATCCGCCGTCCTGCCGCAATCATTAGCGGCGGCTTGTTTCTGCTGGTCGTGTTTTCATTGCTGGGCATTTCCTTGAAGAATCTCTATGCTGTCCCGCGTGTCGATCCGGCGATCGCGCATGGCAAAGCCGTCTATGCCCAATTCGGCTGTGCCGGCTGTCATCGTATTCATGGTGAAGGAGGGGCGGTGGCTCCCGATCTGTCTTACGTGGGCGATGAACGCCCCGATCGGGATTGGCATCTCCGGCATTTCCGTGATCCCCAGTCGGTCTCGCCCGGTTCTTTCATGCCGAAATTCCCGCTCAGTGAGCGCGAGCTCAGCGATCTCACTGCCTACATGCTGAGCCTCAAGCGAATGGAAGGGGAAACATGACGAATCCTTTTCTGTCACCAACGACTCTTAACGTGTGTACCACAACTTATCCACTATCCGGTTTAGAAGGAGGTTTCTATGGTGAAGATCGGACCATTCATCAGTGCGGTCATGGTATCGGGGCTGGTGCTTATAGGACTCATGCCGATGACGGCGGTCGGCGCGGATCCCGCTTCACCGGCCACCGGATACGATATACATGTGCAGGCTCCGCACATGATGCCCGATGGCACTCCCGGCGGCCCCTATCATCACTATTGCAAAGGAATCTCCGATCAGATTCTGCAGTGTCTCCTCTTTGAATCGACCGACCCTAAGGCGGCGTTGGTCGGAATTGAATATTTCGTCTCGAAAGACCTCTCCAGAAAACTGCCTCCGATCCAATGGCATCGATATTTCCACGATCACAAAGTTGAAATCGCGACCGGCCGCGTGCAGGTCCTCGATATGCCGGAAGAACAGGCGAAAGCGGTGGCCGAAGCCGCTTCCAAGACCGACGGAGTGATTTACCAACTCTGGCAGAAGGGGTTGGAATTTCCGGACGGCACCGTCAGCTTCCCGCAATCGCTTGGTCACACGTTTCCCGGCCACGAGGAAAAATAAGCCGCAATGGCCAGGCTGCTGACGCCGGCGCTTCTTCTGCTGCTGGCGACATGGGTGGCCCCGACCCTCGGAAGCGACTCGGAAGTGCTGCGGCCGCGGGTCCCGTCCGATCAGATCGAGGAGGCGCGTCAATGGCACAATCCGGTGGAAGCCACGCCGGAAAATATTGAAGAAGGGAAGGCCCTGTTCCAGGGGAAGGCCTTTTGCGCCACCTGCCATGGGAAAGACGGCCGCGGGCTTGGCGATATTCCCGGGCTGCGGGGAAAGCTGCCCAGAAATTTTACTGATCGAGCATGGCAGGCAGCCAGGGCGGACGGAGAGCTCTTCTGGATCCTCAAGAACGGGAGTCCCGGGACCGACATGGCGCCCTTCATTCCCCTGGTTCTGACGGAGGAAGAGGCCTGGCAGGTGTTGCTCTACGTCAGGTCGTTCGGCAAACAATGAGCGATGCCGCGATGGCCGAGGGGACAATACCATTCGTTGAGCCGAGCCGCAGCTGTCGCTGTGGGAATCATGACAGTCTGGCCGGTTGCCTCCCCGCGGGCTAGGGCGGAATGGTCGGCCATTGCGCAGCAACGGGTCAGCTACACCACGGATGCATTTCAGTTCTCATCCGCCCGCCGTCTGGCCTTGGGTGAGGATCCTTCTCAGCCGACCGTTGTCCCCCTGGACAAACCGGAGGATGTGATTTGGGAGCCGTCGGTCGATGTCATCCGCTCCGGCTCCAATGGTCTCGGACGTAATGAATTGTCCATCAAGGGGCACGGATTTATCTTTACCGATAAGCCCATCTTCAACAATGCAGATTTTCGCATCCAAGATCGCCAATGGTTGAATCCCCGGACGTCGATTCTGCTCCGGTATCGTTATGTGCCGAATCTATTTCTCGGGCCTAATTTCGAACGGCGGAGCGGCGACCGATCGATTCAAGAAGAACGGGTCACATCCCACACGTGGAGGACGGAATTCGAGCGCCGCCTCAACGACGATGTGACTGCCGCCCTCGTGGGCCGCTATGGCTTGCGCTTATATAATGAATCGTTTGCGGAGCGGGACACGCATTTCTATTCAGTCGGTCCGCGGCTGGCTTATCGAGCTGCCTCCTGGGCGACCTTCACGCTCGGGTACCTCTATGAGCGAGGCCTTGCCGATGGCCGGCAGGAACCGCAGTTCATGGATGACGTGTCCTATTATCTTCATTTCCTGTCCTTCGATAGCGAGCTTCGGTTCACGTCACGTCTCGCGCTGACTCTGACATATGTCCATGCGCGAAAAATCTTCACGAGCGACATTATTGGAGACACGCACGTCGGTCGACAGGATGTCACCCATCAGGGACGGGCGGAATTGCGATATCAGCTCTCCGCGAGCGCCGCCGCCATCGTGGCGTTTCAGCGGACGCAACGGTCCTCGACGAATGCGTTGCGGGAGTTCAACGACAATATTGTATCAATCGGTGGTGAATATCGATTTTGACCGGCGCTGTAGAAGAATGCGACAGCCACCCTCGAATACTGTGGTCATTTTCTCCAGGGTGTGTAAAGCGGACCGAGGCCGGCGGCTGTGAATCGACAGAAATCAGCGATGATTTCTCCATAGTGTCCGTTCCTAATGGTGGTATGCAACTCGCAAAGATCGGCATGAGGCATGCCGTCACGTCACATGTGGGCGGACCAGATCAACGAATGTTCGGCACCCCGTTCCGGAGGACAGCCATAAGCTCCGGGCGATTCATCGATTGAAAATAAAGCATTATTGCTCATATGACCCTCACCGTTGTTCATCATAGCGGCAGCCGGTTCGATGTCACGGCTGGCAATCATACTATTATCACCGACCAGCCGGTCGAAGACGGCGGTGCCGACGCCGGCATGAGCCCCGTGGATCTTTTTGTTGGATCGCTCGCGAGTTGCGTCGCCTATTTTGTCGGACGATTCTGCGCGCGCCATGGAATCTCCGGGGAAGGACTGACAGTGAATGCGGAATGGGAAATGGCCGAGAAGCCGCATCGGGTCGGACAGATTGGCTTGTCGATCCATCTTCCGGCTCCGGTGACAGCGGAACAAGAAGAACGATTACTGAAGGTCGCGCAGGGTTGTACCGTGCATCAGTCAATTGCCGTGCCAGCGAAGGTGGCGATTCGTGTGGAGTCAGATGACGGCACGGTGCCTCAGTCACCAGCGCGAGGACTTGAATGACGAGGATTTGAATGACTATTTCGCGACGGTCAGCGCTTAGGACGTTGCTTCAAGGTCTCGGCATGGCTATTGTAGCGAATGGCCGGATTCCAGCCACCGAAGCTCGTCAGGGCGACGCGATCGGAACTCAAACCGGTCCGCTCATCGTTCATGTCTCGCGCCCCTTCAATGCCGAAACGCCCGTTCACGAATTTACCTCCTGGTTGACCCCCAACGAGCGATTTTTTATACGCAGTCATTTCGGTCCTCCAAATCCTGAGCTGGTGGATGCCGCCTCATGGCGGCTGAACGTGGCGGGACTGGTCGACCGGCAACTCAATCTGCGATTGGCCGACGTGAAACAATTCCAGGCGGTGACGATCACGGCGGTGCTGCAATGCAGCGGCAACGGCCGTTCGTTTCATCATCCCAAGGCGCCGGGCGTCCAATGGCAGCGTGGGGCGGCCGGCAATGCGGAATGGACCGGTGTGCGTCTTCGCGACGTCCTGCAGCGTGCCGGGGTGCGGGAACCGTGCCGGCATGTGCAATTCCAGGGGGCCGATCGTCCGGTCCTCCCGACCGTCCCCTTGTTCGTACGCAGCATTCCGCTCACAAAGGCGGTCCATCCGGATACCATCCTGGCGTATGAAATGAACGGGAGGCCGCTGCCTTTGTTGCATGGCGCGCCGCTACGCCTCATCACCCCGGGATGGATGGGTGAGGCTTGCACCAAATGGTTGACTGATATCACGCTGCAGGAAGACGAGGCGCAGGGGTACTACATGCAGAAGGCCTATCGTATGCCGGCTGCTCCTGTGGAACCGGGCGCCTCTCCATCCGGAATCGCGATGGTGCCGGTCGAGGCGATGGTCGTGAAATCCCTCATTGCCGACCCATCCGAAGGTGAGACCGTCAGGAAGGGGCCGGTCATGGTTCAAGGGGTAGCCTGGGGAGGTGAAGCCGAAGTCGTCACGGTGGAAGTCTCCTGTGATGACGGGCAAACCTGGGAACTGGCCCGTTTTGTCGCCGAGATGCGGCCCTATGCTTGGAGACAATGGCAGTATGTCTGGAACGCAAAAACGCCAGGCTCCGCTGTTATTCGTTGTCGCGCCACGGATGCAAGCGGCGCCGTGCAGCCGGCTTCGACTCCATGGAATCCCAGCGGGTTTTTGTGGAACGGATGGGATCGGGTACCGATTATGGTGAGTGTATGAGAGGCCTTATGCCATTGCGAATGGTCGGCGCTTTTATTGTGATGGTCGGTCTCGCAGCGGCTTCGATGGCGCAGGAGGATGATCGTTTCACCGTTGATCCCGGACTCGCCCGCCGGGCCGATGCGCTGATTCTTGCACGATGCTCCGTGTGCCACGCGCCGGATCTCATTTACCAACAACGTTTGTCGCACGAGCGATGGACTGCAACGGTGGAGAAGATGGTGCAGTGGGGCGCCGAGGTCTCGAATGATGAGG
>DASSBQ010000086.1:0-3810 GCA_035698625.1 Nitrospiraceae bacterium | reverse complement strand
TGCCGCTGTACGTACGTAAGGAATGCGGCGATGACGGCCCATGCCACCAAGAAGGAGACGACGAGGCCGATGGCCAGCGCCAGATAATCTTGCCGGCTGAAGGCAGACTGCGATTTCAGCATCTGGTAAATCGTGGCGGCGATCATCGTCGGCCGCGCCAGAAAAAAGGAATACTCAGTGGCCACGCGCCGGTCCAATCCGGCCAGCAAGCCGCCGACGATGGTCGCGCCGGAGCGGGACATGCCGGGAATGAGGGCCGCGCATTGAGCCAGCCCGACCAAGAGTGCGGAGCGAGGCGAGACGTCCAAGAGATGTTTGGTTTTGACCCGATCGGCCATCCGTTCGACGATAAGAATAATGATTCCTCCGAGAATGAGCGATGCGGCCACCGTGGTCGGCGTGAACAGATACTCCTTGATCCATTTGTGAGCGGAGAAGCCGACCAGCGCGGCCGGCAAGAACGCAATGCCCATTCCCATGAGAAACCACAAATTCCGATGGGAAGCCATGGACAGGCTCATACCGGATCGCCAGTTGTTGGCGTAGGGCCCGGCCAGCATCCTGCGCAGTTCAGCCTGTTCCGCAAAACCTTGCGACAGCAACGACCCGATTTTGGTCCGTTCATAGACCATGACGGCCAGAATGGCTCCTAATTGAATCGAGATCGAGACGTTCGAGGCAATGTCCCCGGTAAAACCCAGGGCATGTCCCACCAGGATGAGATGGCCCGTGGACGACACGGGCAAAAATTCGGTCAAGCCTTCGATGATGCCGAGAATGACGGCAAGTTCTGGACCCCACTCATTCATCTGGTATCGCTATGACGTGGACGTTTCGCGGGTGGATTGTTGAATTGACGCCTGGTACGCATACTCCCAGAGTTATTCTCATCCGTCAAGTAGAGGCGCGTTCCCGGTGATCCATCGTTCTGCCGGCGGCGAGAAGTCCGGTTCGAGAGCGGGAGTCCGCGCTTCGCGAATCACGTCCGGGTCTGCCGAATTGCTCGTCCAAGGGGCAAATATATTGACAAAGGAAGACCGTTGGCATACACACAGTAAGGAAAGCGTGGACCGTGAGTTCGGATCGAACCGGGAGGAGGCCATGAGGCAAGCGTGGATGGCAGGGCTGGCACTGATCGGTGTGGCGGCCCTATCCGGATGCGTGGCGGAAAAGAAATATCGGGAAGCCGTCACCGAAACCGAGAATGCCAAGACCGAGCTCGAAAGAACCAGGGCCCAAAAGAACGCGCTCGAGCAGCAAGTGAAAACGCTCAAGGATTTGAACGCCAAGTTCGGATCTGAAACCCAAACGGCCCGCGATGAATTGCAACGAATCGAACACGGCCGCGATAAGGAACGAGATACCATTGAAGCTCGGACCAAGGAACTCGAGGATAAGATCAAACAATTGACCGCACAGAATCGCGGGATCCGACAAGAATATGAAGAAGCGAGGCGACACAACGAACAGCTGAAGTCGTTGGTGGCTCGATACCAGAAAGAAATGAAGGAACGGTCGCGCTCGCTTCCCGGCGCGATGACTGCCCCGCCGGTACCTTCGTCGCCCGGGGTCGGGTCTCCGGAGTCGCCAGTCCCTCCCCAGCCGAGTCCCGGGGACGTCACCGCCCCTTCGGCCGGCGCGGCGACTCTCATGAACGTCAACAAAGCTTCCGCCAGCGACATGGTACTTGTGCTGGGCTTAACCAAGGATATGGCGGACCGGGTGGTGAGCAACCGACCTTATCGAGTCAAAGGCGAGCTTGTTGCGAAAAATGTCGTTCCGAAGGAAACGTTCGACATGATCAAGGATCGGATCACGGTCAGCCCATAGCCTCCGAGCGAATGAGGCGATGCATATGGAGCGTGCGAAGGCCGCTCGCCTGATCGGCGAGCGGCCTTCGTGCTTTCCAATGGTGGCGCAACCCGGAAGCTATGCAGTGCTTCTGCCGTAACTTCCTGCTAAGATAGGCCGATTTTCCCAAAGGACCCCGCCACGATGCGCCGCATCATCCTGATTCTCGGAGTGCTCCTCATCGGTTTGGTGATCGGCGGCTACGTATTCTTTAACGGCGAACGGAAGGTTCCCGTCCGTTATCGCACGACTTCGGTGGAACTCGGCTCGATCGTGTCGGTCGTGACTGCGACTGGCACCATCAATCCGATCACCACGGTTCAAGTTGGTAGCCAGGTGTCAGGCATGATTGAAAGCCTCCATGCCGACTTTAATTCCAAGGTGGAGGCCGGTCAGGTCGTGGCACGGATTGATCCCTTTCCCTATCGAGCGAGGCGGGACCAGGCGGAAGCCAATTTGGCGAATGCCAAAGCCTCGCTGGCGAAGGCCCGCATCGACCTTGCCCAGCGCAAACGCGAAATGGATCGGGCCAAGGCCCTGATCGGCCAGCAATTCGTATCGCAGAATGAAATGGATGTCGCCTTGACCGCGCACGAGGGGGCGGTGGCCCAGATCAAACTTGCGGAAGCAGCCGTCAAGCAAGCGGCAGCGGCCCTGGAGGCGGCGGAACTTGATTTGAAGTATACGGTGATTCGCTCGCCGGTCGAGGGGGTGGTGATCTCCCGTCAGGTGGAAGTGGGACAGCGGATTTCCGCCAATTTCTCCATTCCGACGTTGTTCTTAATTGCGGAAGATGTCACGAAGATGCAGGTGGATACCAATGTCAGCGAAGCGGACATCGGCGGAATCACCGAGGGAAAGGATGCCGCCTTCAGCGTTGATGCGTATCCCGGAGAGATTTTTCAAGGCAAAGTACGCCAGGTGAGAAACGCTCCGATCAATATTCAGAACGTGGTCACGTACGATGTGGTTGTCGAAACGGACAATCCGAATTTCCGCCTCAAACCCGGCATGACCGCCAATGTTTCAATCATCGTCGCGCAACGCCACGATGTGCTGAAAATTCCGAACGCCGCTCTCCGGTTCACTCCGCTTGGGGGAAGCCGCGGCCCCGCGCCGTCCGCCACGAGTTCTGCAGCGCCTCTGTCAGGAGCCCAGCAACCGGTTGCCGACGTGCATGACCGGCGAGCCAAATTGGTGTGGAAGCTGAATGAGAACGGCGACCCGGAAAACACCACCGTGCACGTCGGAATCTCGGATGGGATCTCCACAGAAGCGAATTCGGGCGATGTGAAAGAGGGAGACCATCTCATTGTCGGCATCGACATGCCGCGAGGAGAACGAAAGAGGAACGATCTGCCTCCGGGATTCGGCTCTGGGCAGCAGCGCCCTTCGCGGTAAGATCGCGGCATGTGCCGATCCTATCCGGCATCATTGCAGATATCGGTGATGGTCTCGCATAGGTGCTCTCACTGGGGACTCCGTGGGCTCTCTGATCCACTGCGCAGATCTGTGGAAAGTGTACCGTGTCGGCGACGTCGAGGTGCAGGCGTTGCGGGGCATCGATCTGGCCATTGATCGAGGGGAATTTGTGGCGATCATGGGCGCATCAGGATCGGGAAAATCAACGCTCATGAACATTCTAGGTTGCCTTGATCATCCGAGCCAAGGTCGCTATTGGCTGGATGGTCTCGATATGGCCGCGGCCAAGCCTGATGTGCTGGCCGACATCCGTAATCAGCGCATCGGATTCGTCTTTCAGAACTTCAATCTTATTCCGAGGACCAGCGCGTTGGAGAATGCGCAGTTGCCGTTGTTCTATCGAGGACTCTCGCTGAAAGACCAACGGAGCCAGGCCGGCGCCGCCTTGCGGCGCGTGGGTCTCGGCGGCCGGGAACATCACTATCCCGCACAACTCTCCGGCGGGCAACAACAGCGTGTCGCAGTCGCTAGAGCCCT
>DASSBQ010000085.1:0-8641 GCA_035698625.1 Nitrospiraceae bacterium | reverse complement strand
CAGGTGATTGGCATAGGGCGTCACGCTCCCCATAATACCTCGCTGCCGAAGACGTTCAACGACTTCCTGCGGTTTCATCCCATCAATATCGAAGCAGACAATTCCAGCCGACAGTTCGCGCGATCTTGGTGTATACAGCCGGACATGCTTCATACCCGCCACGCCTTCTTTGAGCCGGTCGTTCAGCGCATGAATCCGTTCCGTCACGCGCGCCTTTCCAATCGCCTGATGAAACGCAAAGGCTTGATCCAATGCCCAACGATGCTCAAACGAATGGAAGCCGCCCGGTGTCATATAGACCGATTGTGGAATCGGATGCGGCGGCGCGTCTTGTGTCCAGATGTCGTAGGCATCGGTGTTGAACGTCGGGATAATGGCATTTGTGAACGGCCACGCTCTCGGGTGTCCCCACACCAGCCCGGTCCCGCGCGGACCGAACATCCATTTGTGCGTCCCGGCCACCAAGAAGTCACAGCCGACCTCCTCCAGCCGGAAATCCTCCACACCCAGCGCATGGACCCCGTCTACGCATAACAACACGCGGTCTTCCGCAGAACGTTGCGTATTGACAACGGCCAGGTTCTCGGCAATCTGCCGGATCGGCAGCTTCAGGCCGGTGCTGCTATGGACCCACGTTACCGCGACAATTCTTGTTTCCTGCCGAAGATGACTCATGAGCGAGTCGACCAATTCATCGCGCGTGGTCGTTTGAACATCTCGGTACAGGGCAATGTGGCGGATCTTTGTTCCTGTGCGCTCGGCTCTCAGCCTGAGCGACATGTCGCTGGAATAATGATCATGAACGGTCGTGAGAATTTCCTGTCCTTGCCGAAGAGCCAAGCCCCCATAGAGCAATCCCAGGCCCATCGTCGTGCTATCGGTCAGCGCTATGTCCGCGGGCGCAACAGCAAGATAGTCCGCGGCGGCCTTGAGCACTGCCGCCTCTTGCTTCTTCTCGTGCTCCAGCCAATAGCCGATCGGGTTCGCATCGAATCCGCGTCGATGCCGTTCAATGGCGTCCCGCACGGGCGTCGGGTGCGACGCGAGGAAGAAGCCGGCCATATGAATCACGTCCGCTGACAGAAGGAACTGCGCGCGGACCGATTCCCAGCCGCCGGCCCGACTTTCCGACTGCGCGCGGGCCGGCGGAAGCGGGAGACCCGTCAGACCCGACAGCAGCGAGGCGCCCAATGCCGCCCCTGTTCTGACCAAAAACTGGCGTCTATCCATTCGTTCGCACCTCGGTTTATCTCGAATCTTCCGGTACCGGCCAGGATCGCCATTACGGCCTGTCGATGCGCGGGCGCCGCAACTGGTCGATTTCGCGACGCGACGGAAATGATTCGTGAGCGCCTCGTTTGGCCGTGGCGAGCGCTCCTGCCGCATTGGCAAACGAGATCGCCTTATCGAGTTGGTCCCCCGCAGCCAGAGAACAGGCCAGGGCGCCATTGAAGGCATCCCCCGCTCCTGTTGAATCCACAGTATCGACCGCGAAGGCCGTAAACAAGCGCGGCGGTGTTTCCCCCTCCGCCGCCAGCAAGGCCCCTTCCTTCCCGCGGGTCACCACGACCGACCGGGCCCCACGTTTCACCAACACGCGGGCCGCCTCCGCCGCATCCTCTTGTCCTCCCAGACGGCACGCTTCGCCCTCGTTCGGCGTCAAAATATCCACGAGTTTCAACAGCTCGGTCGACAGGGGTTGGGCCGGGGCCGGATTCAGAATCGTCATGACCCGGGTTTTTCTCGCCATGGTCAGGGCCATCATGACCGTCGCCATGGGAATTTCCAATTGCACCAACAGGACCCGTGCTCCTGCCATGAGCGAAGAGGCGCGCTGCACCTCTTCCGCGGTCAGCATCTGGTTGCTCCCGGGAGCCACGGCAATCTGATTGGCGCCCGCCCGATCTACCATGATCAGCGCGACGCCGGTCGGCGTTTTCGGATCACGGAGAAGGCCGGTGGGCGGTAATCCCGACGCAAGGAGATGTTTCTCCATCAGCCGTCCGTTCGGATCCGTGCCGATTTTGGTCAGAAACACCACATCGGCTCCGGCTTTGCGCGCGGCCACCGCTTGGTTCGCCCCTTTTCCGCCATACGACTGATAGAACTCCCGTCCCAGCACGGTTTCACCGGGTCCCGGCAAGCGATCCACCGCCACGGTGAAATCGAGATTGGCGGAGCCCACCACGACTACTTTCGGCATAACCGATCCTCGAACAAGGTGATGACCCGCGACACGTCGACCCCCAACGCCACCTGTACGTTGGGCTTGATCCTGTACTCGGGCAGCAACGCCCGGCGATCGGCAATGGTCATGCCTCGTGCCGCATCCCCGGCCGCTTCGACCTCCACGTGCAGCGGCTCCAGGGTGAAGACCGAGTCATCGATCGCAGCGGCAATCGCCAATGGATCATGCAAATGAACGCGTCCGTGGCCTTCAACAGACTCGGCAAAATCAAATCCCGTTCCCATCGAATCGGCAATAAATCGCGCCACGCCGTCGCAGGAGTCTTTCGTCAACGAAGCGACCCGCTGCCGATCGAATCCCACTTGAGTCGTCACATCCAATGGAATCAGCGTGAGCGGCAGACCGGCCTGCACAACCCGCCTGGCCGCATGAGGATCCACAAAAACATTAAACTCCGCGGCAGGCGTGACATTCCCGGGCACGGCAATCGCTCCCGCCATCGCGATGATTCGCGTGAATCGTTGAACGGTGCCGGGACTGACCTTCAACGCCAGCGCGACGTTCGTCAAAGGGCCCAAGGTGATCAACACCAATTCGCCCGAATAGCGGCGCCCGCACTCTTGCCAAACTTCTTGCGCGGTCGGCAAGCTGGCCGGCAGGCGCGGCGAGGCATACCGGCATGCTCCGGTCGCATCCAGGAACTGGTCGAGGTCACCTAGTCCATCCGCTCCGTGGAATTGAGTCGCAGTCGCCAACTGGTACTCCAATGGGCGGGCGGCTCCTTGGCCGACGGGCACCGACGGGAAGGGTTGAAGGAGAGTCAACACACGAAAGAGATTCTTCGTGGCTTGGCCCACGGGGACATTGCCGCAGACGGTCGTGATCCCCGTGACTTCAAGTTCGGCGGAACGGAAGGCCAGTAGAAGCGCAAGCGCATCATCGAGCCCGGGATCCGTATCAATGACGACGCGCGTCGGAGATGATGGACCCATGTATCACCCGCGGCTCGGCAGGCGGGCAAGGGATGCGCATGAAGGTGGGGGCCGGCGGTGACTCACTCTCAAGCCGTATACGACTGCATGGTCATGTCCCCTCACGAGGCGGACTCCCGCTTTCTTTTACACCAAATTCCGTTGCATCTGCCAACTGGGCGAGGATAGCGTCGTAGTCCTCGGACTCGCTTTCTGGCCCCATCAGGAAATAGATGATCCATTGATCGGATGGCCCCTTCACGGCCAATGCTCGTCCGACCGTTTCGTCACTGACGTAGGATCGTCGGAGGCGCGACTCCATTCGTTCGAGGCGTCCGGTCGGCACAAAGGAGACGCCCTGGGATAAGGAGAGCGGTTGGCTCAGTTCATTCTCGACTTCTTCTGCTGTCGCATGCGCCAACGGAAACATCATGCCCATGCTCCGGCCCTCGTCTGAAATCAGAAACGGCAATTCTGAATCCTCGAATACCGTCGCATGCCATTGCGGAGGGATCTTGAATGACCATTCCTGGCGTGGAATCCGCAGCGTTATGCCCGCCGCGTAGTTGCCTCCCGGGGCCAGATCGACGGGACTTTCGGCACTCCGGGCGGGAACAGTCTCGGCCCATCCCGGAAGCGAAACATGCAGGCCCGGCACGCCGACGAGCATCGCCAGCATGAGCAGCTGAGCGCGGCACCAGGCCGCAGGCATGTTCCCGGCCTTTGAAACGGCCTGCATCTTCGCGCTCAGGACGTCGAATCCATCGGTGGGCACGTACAGAAAAGGTTGCGATCCCCAAACGCCTCGTCGATGCGTCCCACACTCGGCCAAAATTTGTGATCACGAACCCATGGAGCCGGGAAGGCGGCCTGCTCACGGCTATAGGATCTATCCCATCCGGACGAGGCGACGGCTTGAGCCGTATGGGGAGCCTGCTTCACCACATTGCCCGCTCGGGGCTGGCGGCCGTCGATGACATCTTGGATTTCCCCCCGAATGGCGATCAGCGCATCGCAAAAGCGATCGAGCTCGGTCTTGGACTCGCTCTCGGTGGGTTCGATCATCAACGTGCCCGGGACCGGAAACGATACGGTCGGCGCATGGAATCCGTAGTCCATCAGCCGCTTCGCCACATCCATGGCGTCAATGCCGGACTGCTCCTTCAACGGGCGCAGGTCCAGAATGAATTCGTGCGCCACCGCGCCATGCCGCCCCGCATACAAGACGGCGTAATGCTTTTCGAGCCGCCTGGCCATATAGTTGGCATTGAGAATGGCGACTTTTGTCGCTTTGGTCAATCCGTCTCCGCCCATGAGTGCAATGTAGACCCATGAGATGACGAGAATGCTCGAACTGCCGTAGGGCGCCGCCGACACCGGCCCAATGGACTCCGCGCCTCCCACCTTGACGACCGGATGCCCGGGCAAAAACGGCATGAGATGCCGGGCTACGCCGATCGGTCCCATTCCCGGCCCTCCGCCGCCGTGCGGAATGCAAAAAGTCTTGTGCAGATTCAAGTGACAGACATCCGCCCCGATGTCCGCGGGACGGCACAGGCCGACCTGGGCATTCAAGTTGGCGCCGTCCATGTAGACCTGCCCGCCGTGCGTATGGACAATCTGGCACATTCTTCGAACCCCTTCCTCGAAAACTCCATGAGTCGAGGGGTAGGTGATCATCATGGCAGCCAGGCGATCGCGATGCTGCGCCGCTTTGCGCTCAAGGTCGCCGATGTCCACGTTCCCATGTGCATCGCACGCAACCGCGACCACCGTCATGCCTGCCATGGCCGCGCTGGCCGGATTCGTTCCATGCGCCGACACGGGAATCAAGCAGACGTCCCGATGGAATTCCCCACGATGGCGATGGTACGCCCTGATGGCCATCAGTCCGGCATACTCTCCTTGCGAGCCGGCATTCGGCTGTAGCGAGACGGCTGCAAATCCAGTGATCTCGGCCAGCCACGTTTCAAGCTGGCGGAACAGGTCCAGGTAGCCGGCCGCCTGATCGGCAGGAGCGAACGGATGGATGCCGGCAAACTGCGGCCACGTAATCGGAAGCATTTCGGCGGTCGCGTTGAGCTTCATCGTGCAGGATCCCAACGGGATCATCGAATGCACGAGAGACAGATCTTTGCTTTGCAAGCGATGGAGGTATCGCAGCATCTCATGCTCCGAATGATACCGATTGAACACCACATGTGTGAGATACCCGGTGGTCCGGGCCAAGGTGGCCGGATACTCCACGTTCAGGTCCCGAGCCAGTTCGTGCACGCTCACAATTCCTTCTTTCGGTCCAAGAAACACGCTCAAGAGACGTTCGACCTCCTGCAGCGTCGATCGTTCGTCCAGAGACACGCCGATGGTCCCGTCCTCGTATTGCCGCAGATTGATCCGACTGGCTTCAGCGCGCGACAGAATCGACTGGGCCTGATCCCGGTGAGTTCGCACGCGCAACGTATCAAAAAAGACCTCGGGGCTCACATCACAACCCTGGCGCCGCAGTCCTTCCGCCAACAGTTTCGTCAATCCATGTACGCGCACCGCGATGCGTCGCAGGCCTTCCGGTCCGTGGTACACCGCATACATTCCCGCCATGACCGCAAGCAGGACCTGAGCGGTGCAGATATTACTGGTCGCCCGTTCACGCCTGATATGTTGTTCTCGTGTTTGGAGCGCCAATCGGTAGGCCGTTCTGCCGGCATTGTCACGGGAGGCGCCCACGATCCGCCCCGGCATCAACCGCTTGTATTCCTCTTTGGCGGACAGAAACGCGGCATGCGGCCCGCCGTACCCGAGCGGCACCCCGAAACGCTGGGACGATCCCACCGCAATGTCCGCGCCGAATTCCCCCGGCGGACGCAAGAGCACCATCGCGAGGAGATCCGTAGCGACCGCCACGAGACAGCCTGCCGCATGCGCCTCGTCAACAAGCCGACTATAATCGCCCACATAGCCGTCGGTGGTCGGATATTGGAGGAGAATTCCGCATAGCCGGCCGCTGATGAAGTCGATCGTCTTGTTCGCTCCGATGCGCAGCGTGATGCCGAGCGGTTCAGCTCTTGTCTGCATCACCGCAATCGTCTGCGGATGACAGTCTTGGGACACAAAGAATTCATTCTTTTCTCCGTCTTGACCGCGGGCATGGGCGATGCACATGGTCATCGCTTCCGCGGCAGCCGTCGCCTCGTCGAGCAACGACGCGTTTGCGAGCGGCAGGCCGGTCAGATCCGCCACCATCGTCTGAAAATTGATGAGCGCCTCCAACCGGCCCTGCGCAATTTCAGCCTGGTAGGGCGTGTATTGCGTATACCAACCGGGATTTTCCAGAATGTTGCGCTGGATCACGGGCGGCGTGACGCAGTCGAAATAGCCCATCCCGATCAGTGAACGATAGACCTGATTGCGGTCGGCGATGGCGCGAAGTTCGCCGAGGACATCTTGCTCGCTACGATTCTTCGGGAGGGAAATCGCCGTCCGTAATCTGATATCTTCCGGAATCGTGTTGTCCACGAGCGCATCCAACGACTGCATGCCCAAGATGGCCAGCATTTCTTGGCGGTCGGCTTCCGTCGGTCCCAGGTGGCGGCGGACAAAGGAATCGGGTACTGTAAGTAAATCATGCTGTGACATGGAGAGATGACCGTCCTTGCAAGCGGTAGAATGAAGGTGTTCCACTTCTTGATCTCGATGCTAACGTACCATGCTCACGCACCTTTTCCAAGCATCACACCGATCTCTCAGGTACCGTCCGCCGTGTCATGCTTCAGACTCCATCAAGGCAGCCGCAACCGGCTCGACGATCCGCTGTGCTTTTTCTCTCCGGGAAGGCCCCGACACCGATGAACGCGCATGACGTGTTGGTCATCGGCGCGGGACTCGCCGGCATGCGGGCGGCGCTCGCCGTTCCAAGCCGGTTCGATGTCGCCGTCCTCTCCAAGGTCCATCCCGTCCGCAGTCATTCGGTCGCAGCTCAAGGCGGCATCAATGCGGCGCTCGGCGAAAGCGATTCTTGGGAAGCCCATGCCTTCGATACCGCCAAAGGCGGCATCTATCTCGGAGATCAGGATGCCATTGAAGTCATGTGCCGCGAAGCGCCGCAAGATATTCTCGAGCTTGAACAGATGGGCGTGATCTTCAGTCGCCATGAGAACGGGCGCATTGCCCAACGACCCTTCGGCGGCGCCGGGTTTCCCCGAACTTGTTACGCCGCCGATCGTACCGGCCATGCCTTGCTCCACGCGATGTATGAACAATTGCTCAAGCGCCATGTGCGGGTTTATGAGGAATGGTACGTCACGGCGCTGGTGGCCGAAGGAAGCCGCTGCAGCGGGGTAGTCGCCTGGGACATGATCCGCGGCGGCATGCAGGCGATCCAGGCCAAGGCCGTGATCCTTGCCACCGGAGGCAGCGGACGGGTATTCCAGACCAGCACGAATGCCGTCATCAACACCGGCGATGGCATGGCGCTCGCCTATCGAGCGGGCGTCCCTCTCAAAGACATGGAGTTCGTTCAGTTCCATCCGACGACGCTCAAGGAGACCGGGCTTCTGATCACGGAAGGCGCACGAGGCGAGGGCGGCTATCTGCTGAATACGCTCGGCGAGCGCTTCATGAAGCGCTATGCGCCGGAGCAAATGGAATTGGCGACCCGTTCGACTGTGTCGCTCGCCATCGGACAAGAAATCTTGGAGGGACGGGGGGTCGATGGCTGCGTGCTGTTGGACTTGCGCCATCTTGGCCGGGCGCGCATCCTGGAACGGTTGCCCCAGATCCGGGAATTGGCCATCGAGTTCGCCGGGCTGGACCCGATTGAAACGCCGATTCCGGTTCGCCCCGGGGCCCACTATCAGATGGGCGGCGTCGCCACGAATCAGTGGGGGGAAACAGAGCTCTCGGGGCTCTATGCGGCGGGAGAATGCGCCTGCGTCAGCGTGCATGGCGCCAATCGCCTGGGAGGCAACTCGCTCTTGGAGACGATCGTATTTGGACGCCGCGCGGGGATGCGGGCCGCAGGCTATGTGGAAACGGCGACTTTCCGTCCGATATCCGACGCGGCGGTCAAAGCGGAGACCCAGCGAGTTCAGCGCTTATTGGCCAATGAAGGACCGGTCCGGGCGTGGCGGCTCCGAGAGGACTTGGGGAAGGTCATGAACCAAAATCTTGGTATTTTCCGAACCCGGCAATCCATGCGAGAAGCGTTGACTCGGATCCGGGAATTGAAGAGCCGCGCCCCTCATGTGCTGGTTCAAGACAAAGGGACCGTCTTCAATACCGATCTGATCCAAGCATTGGAACTCGATTCGCTTATGGAGATCGCGGATACCATTGTCACCGGCGCGCTGGCTCGCGAGGAGAGCCGCGGCGCTCACTATCGCGGAGACTTTCCCAAACGAGACGATGCCACCTGGCTCAAGCATACCCTGGCCCACCGCGCCACCGACGGTCCCGTGTTGTCCTATAGTCCCGTCACCGTGACCAG
>DASSBQ010000084.1:0-5244 GCA_035698625.1 Nitrospiraceae bacterium | reverse complement strand
TATCGTGGCTTTCAAGGGAGATGATTCCAAATTTTCGATTGCCGCCACGGTGACATTGGCACTCGCAGTGGCCGCGATGGTGCTTGTCAAAGAACCGCTCAAGAGTTCGCGGCCGACCGGCTTGGGCACGGAGATGAACGGCATCTCTCAGGACCTGAAGGCCCGCGCGCGGCTGTGGGAGGATCCCTTTGCCGCCGTGCACCGAGATCTGGAGTTGCGAAAGAAGACCGAAACAGCCGTCAGCGCTCGTGGAACAGTCACGCCCGCAGGAGATGCGAAAACTCGATCGGCGGCGGTAGAGCTGACCATCACACCTACGGCGACCACAAAAGAAAAGGAAGGAGCGGACCAGCGGCAAGCCGCGACAGAGGGGCGAATGGAGGCAGGCAAGTCGGTGACGGCGCTCATCGTGATGACGGCGGGAGGTCCCTATGCAAACGACGTGGAGTCCAGAATCGGAGATCGCTATGCCGTGGAGGCCGCTCTCGATGCCGGCTGTTTGGCGCCTGAGTCGACGGAGTTTCTTCGCTATTTCACATGGCAGTTCAAGGAACGAGCCGATGCCACTCCCTCTGATGTCGCCACTCCGTACGAATGGTATAGCCGAAATAGAACCGCCTATTGTCCGGATCTGAGCGGGACCAGCGACCGCGTACTCGTTCTATGGGTAAAAGCCGAAGATTACAAAGACAGGATATTGCAAGGCCTCGATCATCTCATTCAACACGTTCCATTCATCATCCGGGAGCAGGCGCCCGTCGTCTTCAAAGTCATCGGGCCGAGAAACTCCTCGGAACTTGAGGGCATTCTTCGAGAGATCGAGCAGCGACGTCAATCAAAGCCGGCATCCCGGTACTCGTGGTCGTCCGAGAATGGGCAGCTCCAGGTATATTCGCCCTGGGCCACGGCGATGCCCGGCCTCCTCTCCTACGGCATGAAGGGAAAGGACGGAGCCGCATGCGATTCCTATCAAAAATGCAAAGAGGCATTCGCCTATCTCCTGGCTGAAGCGGATCTGCGCCTTGCCTATCATATCGAGAGCGATATGGTGCTGTTTGAAGAGCTGTTCCGAGAACTCGACCGGAGACAGATCACCATCGGCGACGATCCCATCGTCCTCATCGGAGAATGGGATTCATTCTATGCCCGTGCCCTGCCCGTCACCTTCAGTGCGGCTGCTTGCCAGTACATCACCGACCCCCACACTCCAAGATTACGCACGCCGTCGGCCGAGCTGGTCAAAAAGCTCGATGGGAAATGCGCGACCAGCGAAGATGGAGTGAACGCGCTCATGAAGGGAGAACTGTCGCCGCAAGACTTGCGCATCACACGATACAGTTATCTCAGCGGGTTGGACGGAGAGTCGTTGGAGGACCAACAAAAGAAGGCGAAATCAAAGGAAGAGGACAAGGAAAAGGCGAGCGGCGGAAGATTCAAGTTTCGCAACGGAGCGTTGTATGAAAAACCCGAAGGCACCTCGCAACTGGACTATGTCCGCCGGCTGGTTTCGCGCATCAAATCCGAGGAGCGCAGCCGCTCGTTCTCCGAGCGTAAACAGGTCAAAGCTATCGGAATTCTGGGGCGGGATGCGTACGACGCGTTGTTGATTCTGCAGGCGATGCGGGAAGAGTTTCCGACCTCCTTGTTTTTTGCCGTCGATCTGTACGCCAGGTATGCGCATGACAGCGAACAGAAATGGGCGAGGAATCTCCTCGTCGCATCCCACTTTGGTTTGCAGCTGGAGGGAGAGCTGCAGCAAAGTATCCCCCCGTTTCGCAACACCTATCAGACGTCGACGTTTTTTGCGGCGCAGAGGGCGATCGAACGGGTGAGGGTGGGCGCGACTCGCCAACAGTGTGACGGGCTCCTCGCGACCTGCTATACCCTGCAACGGATCGATCACGAGACCGTTCATTACAGCGGCGAGGCTTCGCCCCGCCTGTTCGAGATCGGCCGGCATGGGGTCGTGGATCTCAGTGTCACGCCGGTCCCCAACGCAATAAAAGTCCTGCATCCCGCGCGAGATGATGTGAGGCCCGGCGCGAAGACGGTGCAGTTGCCGCCGGCAATGTGGCGGCTCTGGATTCTGGCCGTGGCCGTATTCGGCGTCATGATGTGGTGTTATGCGAGGCTGTGGAACTGGTTGTCCGTGGGGGAGGAAACCGACACGAGGATCAGGGCAACGATGAGACAGCTCAGGGCCGCGCTCATGGTATTTCTCGTGCTCGGGCTCTTGGGATTGTGGGGCGGCCTGCAAGCGTTTGACTATGATGAGGATGAACCGTTTTCCTGGTCGGACGGGGTGAGCGTCTGGCCCACGGAGCTGCTCCGATTGTTCGCCGGTCTGCTCTCCCTCTGGTTTTTGATCAAGGCGCGACTAGACCTGGTGGAGAATACGGCACAACTGACCGATCGATTCTTTCTCGCGCTCCGGTCAGCGCCCCCCGTTCCTGGCCATGGATTCTGGTCCAACCTCGACTGGATGGTTCACGGGTCCCGGCGCGGCGAAACGATGGCCGCCGCCGACCTGTGGGCGAGATATTGCGAAGCCCATGGCTGGCGGCAGCGCGCCGGCAGAGTATTCTTATTGTTCCTGCTCTATTTCGCAATTATCTGGTCGGTCTGGCCGTTGCTGAACGACGGCCAGTGGTCATTGTTCGTGCCGTGCCGGGGCGCGGTAAGCTGCCGCTTGGATGCGATAGCCCTTGCGATCAGCGTCTCTTCCCTCATTGTGCTTAACTTGTCCGTTCTGGATGCCGTCTTGCTGGCGACCCGCTGGATCAGCGAGTTGACCCGAGCGTCCGGGCTGGACGCCGGCTCCCTCATGCGTCTCATTGTGGATCGGACCCGCGTCGTGAATCGCCGAATCCTGTATCCCTTTATTGTGCTGTTCATCGTAATCGGGTCCCGAAGTCATTACTTTGATAATTGGGATTTCCCTCCCGCCTTGATCGTGGTGTTGACTGCACATAGCCTGGTCGCGCTTGCGAGCGCTACGATGTTGTACATGGCGGCGATGAGGGCCAGAAAGCAGGTGATCGATGACCTCGAATCCAGTCCCAGGCCGATTGGGCCGCCGGGCCTGGCGCAGGGCCGGCGCAGCGACCGCATTCGGAAGGTCATTGAGGACATTTCGTCGATTCAGCAGGGGGCCTTCGTTCCGTTCTATCAGCAACCGGTGGTTCAGGCGAGTCTCGTCGCCGCGCTCGCCTTCCTTCAATATTGGTTTCTTGGTCAGTAAGCTGAGCCGGCGGCTGTGCGCGCAAAACCCATAGGAGGATCCAGCAGACGCCACTTGAGAAATTCCAATGCCAGCCGTACAAGAGTGGTCGGACAGTGGCAAAAATTCTCGGTCAACGGCTGATACACCATGCGACAGGAAAAACTTGGAGATCTGCTCGTCCGCATCACCGGCGGAACGGACGGCCGCGGCGGTGGAAACGGGCCGGTGGTCGTTTTGTTCCACGGATATGGCGCGCCCGGTGATGATCTGGTGGTTCTGAGCGACTATCTTGATGCCCCGGCCGGCACGCGATTCCTGTTTCCGGAGGCGCCCCTTCCCATTCCTCTGGGATACGGCGATTCGCGGGGCTGGTGGTTGATTGATATGGCCCGTATTCAGGCCGATCGCGCGGCCGGTCGGATCCGGGACCTGTCCGGTGAGATTCCCGTTGGATTGGTTCGAGCGCGTGAACGGACAACGGCGCTGCTCGATGACATGCATCGGAGACTCGGGGTGGATCACAAGAAAACGATCCTGGGCGGATTCTCGCAAGGTGCAATGTTATCGTGCGATGTACTGTTGCACAGCAATCGGCCCTATGCGGGATTGATCCAGTTGTCGGGTACCTTGCTCGCAAAACAGGAATGGGGACCGCTTCTGCTGAAGCGCAAGGCGTTGCCGGTCTTTCAAAGCCACGGAACTCAGGATCCCATCCTTGCCTACGTCATGGCCGAACGGTTGCGCGACGAATTCGTCGGTGCGGGGCTCAAAGTGGAGTGGCTGCCGTTCCGAGGCGGACATGAAATCCCCGAGCCGGTCCTGAGAAGACTCGGACGGTTCATCCAGTTGCATCTAGGGCGTTGAGGTCGATTGACCCGGTCGCGGCCCCCGCGGCCGGTGTGGCGTATGAGTCCAGGGTTCTAAGCCGAGGCCGCCATGGCTGAGATGCAGCCCTTCGAATTGGAAGGCGCCGACGGAAAACTCATCTGCGGTGATCAATTGGCCGGCGCCGGCCGTGAGATCCTTTTCATCACCGGATTTCTGTCCAAACGCTGGGGGAACAAGAGCAAGGCGCTCGCGCGTTGGTGTCAGGAAAAGGGGTGGGGCTTTTGTTGTTACGACGTGCGAGGATTTGGTGATTCGGAGGGCACCTTCACCGATTACACCTTGTCCGACTGGGTTGATGATGCGCGGGCCGTGATCAAAAATCTGGAAAATGCGACGCCTTCTCGGGTCACCATTGTCGGCAATTCGCTTGGCAGCTGGATCGGCTGGCTGATCGCTCAAGAGTTTCACGTCGTTGAGGAGCTCATCCTCATCGCCCCCGCATTCAACATGATGAGCGAACGGGCCAAGCAGATTCCCGATGAACGGAGGCATGCCTGGCACACGGCCGGCTGGATGCCCTGGGATGATGATGCGCTGCACAAGGACTGGCCGTTGTCGTGGAAATGGGTCGAAGAGAGCGAACAGCACTGGGCGCAGACTTTTTCACCGATTCGTCGTGTGAAGACCACCATTCTCCACGGCCTGCAGGATACGGTGATCAATCCGGCCGGCAGTTGGCGTTTCACGGAAGAAGTGCTGCGGCGCGATCCCGGATTTCCGATTGAGCTGCTGCTCAAAACCGGCGACCATCGCTTAAGCGGCCCGGAACATGTAGAGGCTCTGCGCCGTCTGGTCGTTGGAGAGCAAAAATAGAAGCGAGGTGAGCGCCGGTAGAGGCGCTTACTACCGGCAGCCGCGAATGAGGCTTCCGATGTTGGACAGAGATAAGGCCATGCCCGCAGATTATGGCTCCTCGGGATTTGGTGTGGGTATCCGGTCGGCATGAGGCGGTTCTGGTGAACCAATACGTTGCGCTAGTGGGGATGGAGCAGCCTGCCCTGTTCAAACACGTCGGCTCGACCGCCCTACGTGTCGCCGTGGCTCGGCTGCGGAACTCGCCGTGTCCCTCGGCCAACCGAGACACGGCTCAAACAGTCCTCGCCGTCCGCCGCCTGCTATGGCACGGCGGGCGC
>DASSBQ010000083.1:0-11583 GCA_035698625.1 Nitrospiraceae bacterium | reverse complement strand
GAGTTAGTTTGTACCTGAAGCCCAGCGGCTACACCGGCGCGGCTCCTTTTCCCGGGAGAGAACCTGGGTCAAATGGTCTCGCGCTTGACTCGACCGGACGTCTAATTTTCTGCCAGCATGGTGATCGGCGAGTGACCCGGCTCGAAGACGATGGTCGGTTCACGACGTTGGCCGATCGCTACGACGACTATCGGTTCAATAGCCCTAACGATCTTGTATTCAAGTCAAACGGCGACCTGTATTTCACCGATCCAGCCTTCGGACTCCCCAAGGGCTTCAATGATCCTGAGAAAGCGCCGGTCCAAGGCGTCTATCGTCTGTCAAAGGATGGAACCGTTACCAGACTGATCGCCGACATCAAGGCCCCGAACGGCATTGCATTTTCGCCTGACGAGACGATCCTTTATGTGTCCGATGATGATCCGGACCGAGTAGCGTGGCTCGCGTATGACGTGAAGGAGGACGGCACGGTTGGGCATGGCCGAGTTCTATTCGATGCGACTCCTTGGCAAAAGCCATCCTCCGGACCGGACGGCCTCAAGGTCGATCGGGCCGGAAACCTCTTCGGAAGCAGACCAGGCGGAGTCAGCGTCATCAGCCCGGACGGAATCTTGCTGGGCACGACTGAAACCGGGGAGGCAACGTCCAATGTGGCGTGGGGAGAGGACGGCCATAGCCTGTTCATCACGGCCAGTAGAACCGTCTATCGAATTCGTCTGCTGACGATGGGATCAGGATATTCCGCTAGCGAATAGATTCCATCCACCCGGAGCGGGATACTTGGTGTGAGATGTTCGACTCAGATCCTTCACCGCTTGAAACCTTTGCGTAGCAAAATCGAGCAGAGGAAAGCGAACGGATTCCCAGTGCTGAGTACCTACAACTCTTGTTCCACCATCTTCATCAGACGATATAAACATGGGCTCATTAACTTGTCTGAGAAGCACGTCTGTACCATCAATGATGAATCGAACCGGTATTAAGAAGAACGTCTCGGACGCGTTCAACCTGTACGAACCGAACATCACCGTCCGAACATCGCACGAATGATCTGCCAGAGACCTGCCGCCAGCAGACGCGTATCTTCAAACAGGTGAGACAGTTCGGCGGTCAGCACGAAGAAACATGGGAAAAAGGTCTGGGGGCTTTTTTTGCTCCACGCGAGCACCGGTTCCACAATGATGCTCCACGAACATCGGAAGCTCCATACCAAAGACATGACGCCGACGCCGATCAGGGCGCCGGAGAGAACATCCGTTGGAAAGTGCAGACCGAGATAGATCCTCGGCAGCGAGACGATGAGGCCCGCATGGAGCATCGCAAGGCTTCCGATCAGCGGAGAGATTAACCATAAACCTGTGGCGAACGTGAAGAAGAGACAGGCGTGATCGCTGGGAAATGAGCTCCATCCGGATAGAACCATGTCCGGCAACGAATAAGGCGCGTTGAATTCAAGAGCCGCGGTGTGAATCGGCCGCAGCCGAAAGGGCAATGCGACTTGAAGAAATCGAGCGAGGAAAAGCGCCACAAATCCGGCAAACAACGTGAGAATCACGGTCCGCCGATCTTGCTCGTCGCCTTCCCGTCGCCGGAACCACGCCCACCAGAATAGCGGGAGCACCAGGTATCCTTTTGCCAACGGGGTATCACTGATCAGAACGACGAGGCTGTCGAACGTCCAGGACCGTTGGGCCAATTGATTGATGAACACGAGAAGGACATCATCGAGAGGGCTCATGTAAGTATGATATGGCAGGTCAATGGACGATGATAGCCCAAGTTGCGCCGAACGGGAACAGTAAAGGAACAGACTCGTCGCGCGTTATGTCTGGCAGGCGCGGCTGTCTTGCACATTGAATGTCCACGATCAGACGTTGGTCTCCATACTTGACGGCGTCTTGTTCAGTACGGTGGCGGCGGCACGGGATATGGCGGCGTCGTATTCATGATCGAGGGCGTAAATCCTGAACTGCACAAGCCGGGTAGGCAGCAAATCCAGGAATTCTTCCAGCGGCTCCGCAGAGATGCCTTTGGTGCCCGGATCGTACACGAACAACGGGATGCCCCGTGTATCCTTGGGATCCGGCCGGGGATCAAGCGGCGCCATATCGACACGAAAGGGAAGCTTCTGCAGACGCGCCGGTAGTTCCTTCAAAATCAGCCTTTGAAATTGCTCGTGGCTAGGGAAGTCGAGGCCGCGCTCCTTTCCTTTTTCTTTCAAGACCGTGCTATAGGCCATCTTCCACTTCACGTCCCGGCAGAGAATCCGTTTCCATTCTCCGTGGAGTCGCCGCTTGGCCGAATGAGCGGCTTTCTTCCAACCGCGAACTTCTTCCAGCAAAGACCAATCGGTGAGTCCGAGATAGTCCTCCATCTTCTTGCGCGGATCGCCGGGAAAAATGAGCTTCATCGTGTCGCCGAAAATATCCCGGAGGTGGATATCGATGGCCCGAGTCGTCCGATGATAGTAAACGTTCGAGTACAGGTACATCCGCGTGTTGAGAAACATCTGCAAAGCCGGCAGGCCGGTCTTGTGAATGGTGAATCCCTTTTCGGTCACGATGCTGTAATGGATCAGCCGGGTCAGATCCACGGGGCCGACCGCGACGCCGCACATGTAGGAATCACGCAAGACATAATCGAGGTTGTCGGCGGTATAGCTTCCCGAAAGGACCGGCTGCAGAAAATTCACCCAGGCCGGGATCCGTGAATTGTCCTTGGTTTTTTCCTTAAGGATGACGTGGGCGATGAGATTCGGATTGAGCTCTTCCCCGCTTTCGAAAGGGCCGGACGGGCTGCGCCTGATCTTCCTAATCGCCGGCCCCAGGAAATCCCGGATAATCGATTGACCCAATCGCTCGTGCGTCAAGCCGAACGAGTGCAGAAAATTGTCATCAAAGAAATGACAAAACGGACCGTGGCCGATGTCGTGCACCAGGGCGGTCACGCGTAGAAACTCTTCGACAAAATTCGCCGAAGGCACCTCGGGTAGGGCCTGTTTCAAAAAGGGGTAGAGATGGCGCGCGAAGCGTCCGGCTACGTGCATGGTCCCGAGCGAATGGACGAATCTGGTATGTTCCGCGGACGGATAGACCCACCGGGCGCTTTGTAATTGGTACACGTAGCGCAGGCGCTGAACCCACGCGGAATCGATGAGATCCTTCTCAGTCTGCTCGACGCCGTCCGGAGTCGTGTAGGGCACCGTGAACGAAATGTATTGGTGAATAGGATCGGCGATCAACGCCGAACCGTCGTACGGTGATGGAGAGGGCAAAGGGTTCCGCTTCATGGCGAGAACAAGCAGGTTGTATCTTAGCCCACATCGCCCGAGGGCGGCAACGGTGCGGTGGAATCCGATGCATGAGGTCCTCGGTATTTGAGGATCAGGTAATAGGCCACCGGGTAGGCAATGAGGGCGCCGAGGATGCTGAGAACAATGCCTCCGATAAAGAACGGCACGGCATAGGGTAAGGCCTGATGGTAGATGCCGGCAAAAGATAAGTCGTCCCAGTCGAACACGGGAAGGTCGGTCTCCCCTACGATCAGCGCGCCGGTCCAGAAGGTTGCGCCGAGAATGGGCACGAGGGTCCAGGGATTATTGATGAAGGCTCCGGCGAAGAGCGCGATGAAATTCAGGCCGAAGGCCCAGGTACAGAAGGCGACCATGGCAGTGTGGAGACCGTACGTAGGAGAGAAGGCTATGAAGATACCAACTGCGAACGCCAAGGCGGTTCGATGAGGCGATTCCCGCAAGTGCAGGATCTGTCGAAACAGCGAACGCACATCGGTCAAGGAAGTCACAAGGTCGCTCGCGACGGTCCTGACGTGGAGCCGAAATGTTCGTAACTCACGGCGGTGATCGGCCGGAGCGACCCGTTCGCCGCTCTCACGCGAAGACCGAACGAAGCCGGCTTGATTCGTCCGATGCAGGTGCAACGATATCCCATGCGCGCCGCTTCCCGTTCCAACCGCGGCCCGTTCCGAGCAGCAACGGTGAATAACAACTCATAGTCCTCGCCGCCTGCTATCGCGAGATCGGCCGGATCAAGCCCGCGGGCATGCGCGAACGTCGAACACGCTCTGGAGATCGGCAGCGCCGCGCGTTCCACCTCGGCCCCGACGCGGCTTTGGTCGCACAGATGACGCAAATCGCCTGCGAGGCCGTCGGATAGGTCGATGGCGGCCGTCGCCAGCCGTTTCATTGCCAGCCATCGTCCCTCGTTAACGCGCGCCGATGGTCGGTGGTGGCGCCTGAGCAAAAAACGGTCGACTGCGGTTCGACGCGAGCGGGAAGCGGATTTGCCGCCGCGTGATTTCTGCTCCGTCAAGAGCATCAGGCCGGCGCGGGAATCACCCACTGTGCCGGTCAGGTACAAGAAATCGCCAGGACGGGCGCCGTCGCGCTGGAGCGCACGGCCTGCCTCAACGCTGCCGGTGAGGGTAATGCTGATAAACAGACCTCCGCGCGATGCCGACGTGTCGCCTCCGACCAAGTGCACGCGGAAGGGCCGGCAGGCTTGCATCAGTCCACGATAGAAACGCTGGATCTCTGCCGTGCCTATCCGCGTGGGAATTGCAATGGCGATGAGCAGGTAGCGCGGCCGGCCGCCCATAGAGGCGATATCGCTTAAGTTGGCGATCGCCGATCGATATCCGACATCTTCGAGGTCGGTCGTGGCCAGGTCGAAATGCACTCCCTCGGCAAGCAAGTCGGTGGTCAGCAACAGCCAGTCGCGGCTCAATGGCGCGACAACCGCTGTATCTTCTCCGATGCCTCTGATCAAGCCGGCGTCCTTGGACGCAAACCGAGCCCGAAGGGATTCGATCAAGGCAAATTCGCCCTGCTTAGGCCTCCTTCGAGACATCTTGCCTGCCGGCATATTATCCGGATTACCTATGAACGCGTCTGCTGCACTGTACTGTTTTCAAGTACGTCCGGGCCCTTCATTTTCTTCGCGCCGTGGACCTCGCGAGACGACTTCGCAATCTGCGCGAGGACCTGTCAGAACAATGCGGGTCTAATGGGACAATGGAGGCGAGACCGCCGGGAAGGAGGCGCTCCGACGCAGCGGGCGTGCGGCACGCTTGGATTTACTAGGCCGCGACGCCTTATCCCGGGCATGTCGTGATGGCGTCTTTTTTGGGTTGGCGCGGGACTTGCGCCGCAGGGCAGTCCGGATGACATCGTCCATCGTGTCCACGAACGCCAGTTCAATCCCTTTGAGGATATGCTTCGGAATTTCTTCGAGGTCTTTCTTGTTCCGCTTCGGAAGTACCACCATGGATAGTTTGGCCCGTTTGGCCGCCAGGATTTTCTCCTTCAACCCTCCAATCGGCAACACCCGGCCCCGCAATGTAATCTCTCCCGTCATGGCCAAATCACGGCGCGCCGGAATCTGCGATAAAGCCGAAGCGATCGCGGTGGCCATGGTGATCCCGGCGGATGGTCCGTCTTTCGGAATAGCCCCGGCCGGCACATGAATATGGATATCGTTCTTGGCAAAAATGTCCGGGTTGATTCCCAGCGTTTTTTCACGGGATCGCACATAGCTCAGCGCCGCTTGCGCCGATTCTTTCATGACGTCGCCCAGGTGACCCGTCAGAGTCAATTGCCCTTTGCCCTTCATGGCAGTAGCTTCGATGTACAGTACATCCCCGCCGGTTTCCGTCCAGGCGAGACCGGTTGAGACGCCGATCTCGTCATGGTCCAGTTCCGCCTCGGGCAGGAATTTCGGCACCCCCAGATATTTTTGCAGATGGTCCGAATCGATCACGTGGCACTGCGTCTTTCCCTCGGCGACTTTTTTCGCCACCTTCCGCATGATATTGGCGATTTCGCGCTCCAGATTGCGCACGCCCGCTTCCCTGGTGTAATGCGCGATGACTTGTCGAAGGGCGGGCTCGGCGACCCGCACGTGCTTGTCGGTGATCCCGTGCTCCGTCATCTGCCGGGGAATAAGATAGGTCTGCGCGATGCCTAGCTTTTCTTCTTCGGTGTATCCCGGGATCTCGATGATCTCCATGCGATCGCGCAATGCAGGCAAAATGGGATCGATGAGGTTGGCGGTCGTGATGAACATCACTTCGGTGAGATCAAAGGGCACGCCGAGATAGTGATCGGTAAACGAGTTATTCTGTTCCGGGTCGAGCACTTCAAGCAGCGCGGCGGACGGATCGCCCCGAAAATCCATTCCGACCTTGTCGACTTCGTCCAGCATGAACACGGGATTGTTCGTCCCGGCCTGCTTCATGCCTTGAATGATGCGCCCCGGCAGCGCGCCGACGTAGGTACGCCGGTGCCCCCTGATTTCCGCTTCGTCTCTCACGCCGCCCAGGCTGATCCGGACAAACTCACGGCCGAGCGCCCGCGCGATCGATTTCCCGAGCGAGGTCTTGCCCACGCCGGGAGGACCCACGAAACACAGAATCGGTCCCTTCATCTTCTCCTTTAATTTGCGAACCGCAAGATACTCGATGATGCGTTCCTTGACCTTTTCCAGGTCATAGTGATCTTCGTTCAGGACTTTCATCGCGGCTTTCAAGTCGAGGTTGTCCTTGGACTTCTTATTCCACGGCAGTTCAACCATCCATTCCAGATAGGTGCGGACGGTCGCGGATTCGGCGGTGTCCGGGTGCATTTTTTCGAGGCGCTTGAGCTGCTTTTCGGTTTCCTTGAGCACTTTCTCCGGCATTTTCGAATCTTTGATCCGCTTGCGAAATTCAGCCACTTCTTCCGCCCGCTCGTCCAATTCACCGAGCTCTTTCTGAATGGCTTTCAACTGTTCGCGGAGGAAATACTCCCGCTGGGTCTTGTCCATCTCGCCCTTTGCCTGGGCTTGGATTTTTTGCTGCATGGACAGGACTTCAATCTCCTTGGCAAGAATTTCGCTGACATGCTTCAGCCGTTGAATCGGATCGACGACTTCAAGGACCGCCTGAGTGACGTCGACTTTCAAGCCGAGATTGGATGCGACCATGTCGGCCAGACGGCCGGGATCTTCGAGATTCTCGATGACCACCATGACGTCGGGAATCAACACCTTGCCCAGACTCACGATCTTCTCGATCTGCTCTTTGACCGTGCGCATGACCGCTTCCGTTTCCAGGGAGGAACCGGTGAGTTTGGATTCGTTCAGCTTTTCAATCCTGACTGAATAGTAGGGATCGCTTTGGATGTAGTCCTTGATCTTTCCCTTCGTCAGCCCCTGAACCAGGATCTTGATGCGCTCGTCCGGCAGTTTCAGCATCCGCATGATGATGCCGACCGTGCCCACGGCATGGATGTCCTCCGGTTTCGGATTCTCCACGTCCAACGATTTTTGCGTCGCCAGAAAAATCATGCGGTTTCCCGCCAGCGCCGCTTCAATCGCCTTGATCGACATGTCCCGGCCGACGAACAGGGGAAGGACCATATAGGGGAAGACGACGATGTCGCGGACCGGCAGCATGGGGAGCTGGTCGGGCGGTTCGATGTTCTGCGTGGCTTGAAAATCCTGCTCGGACGATTCTGCCATAGCCTACCTATGATCGTGAAGGTGAAACGGCTTACCTGCCCGAGTCAACGCGGCAGGTGATTGTGCCCGGAAGCGGGCGGATCATGCTTTGCTCGCGGCACGTTCTCGAAGGGAAGACGGGCGGCCGTTCGGACTGCGACGTGCTGCCGCCGAACTGGGGCGCAGCCGTTGCTGAAGGAAGTCACTGAACGATGGTCCGAGCGACGGATTCTTCAAGGCGAATTCCACCGTGGCGATGAGGAAGCCCAGCTTATCGCCGGCATCGTGTCGCTGGCCCTGAACTTCGTGGGCGAACATCGGAGCGTGTTTGACAAGCTGGCGTAAGGCATCGGTCAGCTGAATTTCACCATTCTTGCCGGGCTGCGTTTTGCGGAGGATGGGAAAAATTTCAGGCGGCAAGACGTAGCGGCCGATCACCGCCAGATTGGACGGGGCGTCGGCCGGGGCCGGCTTTTCGATGAGGTCGTTCACTCGATGAAGAGTGTCGCCCATGCGCCGCGCGGAAATAATGCCGTACCGGCTGACTTCTTGATGCGGCACTTCCTGGACACCGAGCACCGCGCCCTTTCTCTTCTTATAAATGTGTATGAGCTGGGCGAGGCCGGGCACGGCCGCATCAATGATCTCATCGCCGAGAATAACTGCGAACGGCTCGTTGCCGATCAGGTGTTGCGCGCAGAGAACGGCATGGCCTAACCCCAGCGCTTCCGACTGCCGTACGTAACAGAAGTTGGCCAGATTGGAAATATGCCGGATTTGATTCAGGACCTGCGCTTTCCCGCTGCCTTTCAGATTTTCTTCGAGCTCGAGCGAACGGTCGAAATGGTCTTCGATTGCGCGCTTTCCGCGGCCGGTGATGACGATGATATCCTCGATGCCGGAGGCGACCGCTTCTTCGACCACATACTGAATCAGCGGTTTGTCCACGAGCGGCAGCATCTCTTTGGGAGACGCCTTGGTGGCGGGCAGAAAGCGAGTTCCGAGTCCGGCCGCCGGAATGATGGCCTTGCGCACATCGAGCCGAGTCATACGGGCGATACTATGTGATGAGATATATGAAGTCAAGATTGGCCGATTCTTCCTCAATGGCGCGCGACGACTACGGAACGGTTCAATAATTCTTTACATTGATCGATGTGCTCAATATAATCCGAGAGTTTCAGAATTCCCGCTGATAATCAGTAAATCTCTTGATGGTGTTGCGCTCGACATGGCACTTCGGTGATCTTAGTCCCGGAAGTGGGTGACCTGCCTGTTCCTAGACACGTCGTGCGGCCGAAGACGCGCCGCTCTTTACTGTTCCGATTGAGCGGGCCATTGAAAATCCTGTTGTCGGCGCCTGAGGGCCATTCACGCGACGCTTTGAGGAGCGACGCCTCTGGAGGACGTTGCGAATGGCCCATTCCCGGCAGCCCGGCTGCGGCGGCGTGTCCGGGACTACCGGAAGGATTGGCGGCATCCGCCAAAACGGAGAACGGGCCGCCTTTGTCGGCATTCTGTTTCAATTATGATGCGTCCGGCGCCTTGTGGATGATCTCGCGCGAGAGCAGAGCAGACACCTTAGTGAATTGGATTCTTATTAACTAACCACTCAAGTCCGCGATTACAGCAGAAGAACATTCATGACTAATGCGGGCTAGAGTGATCGATGCGGAAAGCAGGCACCGGGCGTTGGCGCTGGCGCTTGGAGTAGCCATAGTGTCTGCGATGCTCGCCCCTTTCGGGGTCTTCGCGCAAGCTCCAGGCCCGCGCGTGAAAGCAGTTGAAATTCGAGGAAACAAACATATCGAGCTGGACGCCATCCAAGGGCGCCTCACGATCAGAGCCGGCGATCCCTACACGGCGGCTGCGTTGCGGGCACAGATCCGAGTGCTGTATGACACGGGTTTTTTTGAAGACGTGCAGGTGGAAACGGACACGACGGCGGACGGCGTGACGGTAATTTTCGTCGTCCGGGAGAAACCGTTCATCACCGAAATTGTCTTTGACGGTAATGAAAGTCTCAGCGACGACAAACTGAAGGAAAAACTCACGATTAAGAGCCAGTCGTTCTTGGATCAACAGCAGGCAAAGGAAAGCGCGGATAAAATTCGACTCGCGTACCAGGAAGACGGCTATTACAACTGCGAAGTCATTCCCGTCATTCAGACGGTCGAAGAAGACCGCAAGCGGCTCACGTTTTTCATCAAGGAGGGCGAGAAGGCGCGCATCAAGTCGGTGACCTATGAAGGCATGCGGGCGCTCACGAAAGATGAGGCCTTCAAGGTGACCGCGACCCGCGAATGGATCCCCTGGTACGGCTTGATCACGCAATTCAAGCTGCCGTCTTTGCTCTCGGATGCCGGTATCCTGAAACGGGAAGAAGTGGTGAATGATATCGAGCGCATCCGGGAACTCTATCTCAATAAGGGCTATATGAACGTCCAGATCAGCCAGCCGGAGATTGAGCTCAGTGAGGACAAGAAATGGTTTATGGTCCACTATTCGGTGGTGGAAGGCGAACCCTTCACGGTCGCGGAGGTCGGTTTTCGCGGCAATACGGTCTTCGAGGACAGCGAGCTGCGGGAAGGATTGGGCATCAGGTCGGGGGAAATCTTCCAGCGGGCGAAGATCCGAAGCGAGATCACGAGAATCACGGATTTATACGGCGCGCGAGGCTACGCGTTTGCGGACGTCATTCCGAACGTCGTTTCCGACAATGAGCGCAAGACGGCCACCATCATCCTCAACGTCAAGGAAGGTGAGATGATGCGGATCCGGGAGATTCACATCAACGGGAACGACAAGACGCGGGACAACGTCATTCGCCGGGAATTGCGGGTGGACGAGCAGGATGTGATCGATACGACCGCGTTGAAGCGCAGCTTCCAACGGTTGAACAATCTGAATTTTTTCGAAACGGTCGAAATCTTGCCGCAGCAGGTGGAGGCGGACAAGGTGGATTTGAACGTCAAGGTGAAAGAAAAGCCGACGGGACAATTCAGCATCGGCGGCGGGTTCAGCACCCTTGATCAATTAGTCGCGATCGCCGACATCACCGAAGGCAACCTCGGCGGACGTGGCTGGTTGGGCCGAGTTAGAGGCCAGTTGGGTCAGCGGCGGACGCTGGGCCTCATCACCTTCCGCAACCCGTACGTGAACGACTCCTACAATTCCTTGCAGTTGGACGTCTACCGGACGATGACCAACTACATTACCTATTTCGAATCGAAATCCGGTGCGAGCGTGGCGTGGAGCCGGTGGCTGTCCGAGTACGTCAACGGCAGTGTGAGTTTCTTCGGAGAACAATTGGAATATCGCGATCCGCAGCCGGGAATTTGTCCGGATCAGATCCCGCTGGTCTGTAACCAGTTGGGCACCCAGTCCTCCACGGGATTCCGGACCTCGCTGTTTCGCGACACGCGCGACTATTATCTCGACCCGCGGACGGGATGGCGCTTCACCGTCGGGGTGGACTACGCGACGCCGGCATTGGGAGGCACCAACAATTTCGTCAAGTATTATGCTGACGTGATCAAATATACGCCGTTGATGTACGATACTCGATTCTCCGTTCGGGTGCGCTACGGCGTGGCGGAAGGACTGGGCGACAGGCCGATTCCGCTCACCGAGCGGTTTTTCGTCGGCGGCATCAACACCATGCGCGGATTCGTCTTCGGCCGCGCGGGACCGGTCACGCCCAGCGGCTCCCTGCTCGGCGCCGCAAGCCAGTTGATCATTAACAACGATTTCATTTTCACCATCTCTTCGGAAGCCAAACTCAATGGCGTGATCTTCTTCGATTATGGGAAAGGATTCGACGACAATGAATCGGTGAATTTCAATCTGCGGCCGACGGCGGGCATAGAAGGGCGGTGGATCTCACCGTTCGGGCCGCTGCGGGCGGCCTACGGCATCAATCTGGATCCCAATCCGAACGAGCGCAAAGGGGTATTCGAATTCACGATCGGTTCATTGTTCTAACTGGGTCACCGTGGTGAGACGCGGGCCCTTGGACCATCACAGCCTTGCGGCCGGGCTGGCCGCATGCGGAGGGATATGAAGGCATTTTTAATGTGGGGGACGGCGA
>DASSBQ010000082.1:0-4922 GCA_035698625.1 Nitrospiraceae bacterium | reverse complement strand
ATTGAAATCGAATCACTTAGGCCTGATGTGTGGCTAGAGGCAGCACAGTGATGGGGTGGCAAGCGAATTCCCTGGATTTTGTCGGGATTCAAGGGTTCGGATTGAGCCTTTCCATTGCCAAAGGTTTAGTTGGGTGGTCCAATGGCGGCTGTGGCTACGGATGCTCGGACGAGAAGCAGATGGACTCGCAGGATCCTCCTTGCCATCGGAACCATTGCCGGGATCATCATCCTCTTCTATGGTGCCATTTTGGTGCCTTGGTTTCTTAAGGGGCTGTTCCGCTATGGGATTCGCTATGAATTCAAGAAGGGTTCAACGGTTGGGCAATCATTCAGTATGGAGATGTTCGATGTCCACCGCTTGAAACCCAGAACCGGTATTTCGTTATCAAGATTCCCAGCTCAGGCTGTGTCTGTACAGGAACACCTCTCCTCGAAGGCCCCAGAACGAATCGATTCGAATATGTCTCTCCGAACGGCACTCGTCAAATCATCCCGACTTGGAAATCCTCATTCTCAGATATGGGAGCACGTGACCCAGAGTAAGCATTTCCTGCGTGAAATGTTCTTTGTTGGAACGCTCACCCAAAAGGTTCAGGCCCGAAGTTACCTCACATTGCTATGCATAATTGCACAGAATCGGATTGAAACTCTCAGGAGAGAAACTCCGGATTCCCCATCTGAAGGCTCTTGCAAGTCCACGCACGCGCATACTGGGGGAGATGTGGTTGCAATAAGAATGTCGGTAATTGTGTCGATGGGATAGTACTCCGGGGTCTCATTATGTTTATCGATCTGGTCGTCTGGTCGTGAAGGCTCTCTATCAGAGAGTTAAGGGTAATCGAGTGGTCCAGAAGGTAGACACATTGGGACCGCATTCCGCTGCATTGCTCGTCAGAGGCTTGAAGTCCAACAGACGATGGACATAAGGTGGCAAAAAGTATGTAAACGGACCCCATGTGATGCAGCTGCTCGTCAGGATGGTCAAAAGGACTGTCCGGCAAGGCCGCAGTGAGCGAGGAGGCGAGGCGTACGTTGTTCAGTACGTCGAGGGTCCGAGCGATGCGAGAACGCAGCCGGCAGGCGTTTTCACCATCCTGTCAGATGAACAGCTTCGTTTCCGCTTGTGCGGTGAGAGAGAGGATGGCGGGCAGGCCGAGCACTTCATCAACATTTTTTTCAACGGCATCGGCCTCGACCCCCATATATTCAAGACCGGCGCTGCAAGCGATCAAGCGAAAGCGACCCACCAGACGCGCCTCCTGAAACATATCCGAGATTTTGGGGACGTTCTTATCTCGCAGGAGCCGAGCTACCTGCTCGGCGGATGCGGCATACTCCGGCGGGAAATCCATTAGGTCGATCTTGCCTTCGGCTAGTTTCTTGATCGTCCAGAACAGCAGGACCACGATCACATCCTTGCCCATGGCGGCGGCCGTGAGCCCCAAGGTCGCGACTTGGTGCAGCTTATCGTAGGTCGCGTTATGGGCGAAGATGACGAACTTGGCTTGGTCCGGCATGGCTGCGTGTCAGCGCTTTTGGCGCTTCACTTTGACGTGATTGATAAAATCGGTGATCGCGCTGTCCACTTCGGCGGCGGTCATCGAGCGGTCGTGCGTTTCACTCTCGTCCACGAGATATCGTTCGCCTTGTTTCTCCTGCCGTACGACAACGGTGTTTTCCGGGGTCACCTCGACGCGCATGAACCATTCCATCGGACCGTCGGTGATGACAACTTCCTTGCCCAGTCCGATTTTCGTAATTTCAATCTGCATCTCTTCCGTTGCCTGACCGGAGGCCGTGGGGGCAACAGATACGGAGAAAAGCGCCCAGCATGCCCAGAGAAGAAACATCAATCCGAACCTGGAAGACGCGGCATCGCGACGCGAACACGAGCCTCCATCGATTCCGCTGACCTGTGTGATGGCCCGGCGCATGGGCCGCATTATATCCCGATGGCTTTGGACAGGTAAACCCGCACGGCGACTCTTCCCGCCGTCGCAAGCGCCATGCTAGGATGCAGAGCCGATGACTGATTGGCTCACGCACATCGCCTCGCTGTTTCCGCCGCAACTTTTGATCTGGCTGGCCGTTTCTTCAATTTTTATGTTCGTGGGTACGCTCATTGCCATACCGATCATTCTCGTCCGATTGCCGGCTAATTATTTCGACGTGCGCATTCCAAGGCCTTGGATGGAGAATCATCATCCCGTGCTCAGGGTCGCCGGTCATTTGGTAAAGAATGTGATCGGACTCGTCTTTCTGCTCGCCGGACTGGCAATGTTGGTCTTGCCTGGCCAAGGGATCTTGACCATTTTAATCGGACTGTCACTGCTCGAGTTCCCGGGGAAACGGCGACTTGAGGCAAAATTGGTCGGACAGGCAACGGTCCTCAGCACGATCAATAAGATGCGGGCGAAGTTTAATAAGCCGCCGTTGATCTTGGCGCCCGACAGACATCCGAAGTAAACGCAGCCCTGGATATGTCCACACTCTATCTCATCGACGGCAGCGCATACATTTATCGGGCATTCTTCGCCCTGCCTCCTTTGTCCAACTCGAAAGGCTTGCAGACGAACGCGGTATACGGGTTCACGACGATGTTGCTCAAGATCTTGCGCGATCACAAGCCGGATTATGTGGCGGTGGTGTTCGACGAGAGCGGTCCCACTGCCCGGCATGAAGAATACAAGGAATACAAAGCGCAACGGCCCCCCATGCCGCAGGGAATGCAAACTCAAATTCCCTACATCCATCGGATCGTCGAGGCCATGGCGGTTCCCTGCATTCGGCAAGCGGGACTCGAAGCAGACGATTTGATCGGCACCCTGGCCCGCAAGGCGGAAGCGCGGGGACTGGACGCTGTGATCGTCACCAGCGATAAGGACATGTTCCAATTGCTGACTCCGAAGACGCGCATCTATGATCCGGTCAAGGACAAATGGTTCGGCGAAGCTGAGGCTCGGGCCCGCTTCGGCGTTGAACCGGGACGCGTCGTCGAAGTCATGGGCCTCATGGGCGATGCCACCGACAATATTCCGGGGGTGAGGGGCATCGGCGAGAAAACCGCCGTGAAGCTCATCTCGCAATTCGGAACGATCGATGAACTGCTCGCCCGCATCGGGGAAGTGACGTCCCCCAAGACGAAACAATTATTAACCGAGCAGGCCGAGAATGCCCGGTTGAGCAAGCGCTTGGCGACCATTCAAGTCGATTGCCCCATTGAATTCGAGCCTGACCGGTTCAAGGCGACCTCGCCTCATACGGAAGAGCTGACCTCCCTGATGCGTGAGCTGGAATTCATGGCATTGGCCAAGGCTTTCCAGCCGCAGGTATCGGCGGCCTCGCCGCTCCGGGTCGAAGCCACGCGACTTTCTGATGACGTGGGCACGAGCCGCTTTCTCCAGTCCTTGCCGGACAAAGCAGCCGTCGGCCTGCATTGCGTGCTGGAGGATGACGCCGGCATGCAGGCGAGGATTCACGGGTTGGTTCTGGGGACGGCGAGCGCCCAAGCCGGGTACATTCAGCGTAGTGGATCCGAATGGCCGCCATCGGTCAAGGCATGGCTGGGTAATGCAGACGCGGCCAAGGCCGCGCACGACCTGAAACCGGTTTTGGTTGCATTGCATCGGGACGGTTTGACGTTGGACGGGCCCTGCTTCGACACGATGATCGCCGACTACTTGCTCAATCCGAACCGGCGCGGCCACGGCCTGGACACGATTCTCATGGATACGCTCGGATATCAGCTTGGGGCTCCGCAGGACAGCTCGGCGGAGGAAGGTCCGAGGACGTTGTTCGACGGCGACGAAGCCGTCATCCGGCAGGCGGCTTCGGCGGCGGTTGCGGTGGCGAAGGCGGCCCCGATCCTGTCGGAGCGTCTGAGAGAGCAGGGGAGCCTGGCGCTGTTTCATGACGTGGAAATGCCGCTTGTGTCGGTGCTTGCGGAAGTGGAACGCAACGGCTTTCTGTTGGATGTGGCAAGCCTGGCCCAACTCAGCAAGGAACTCGATCGCGAATTGGACAACATGGTCCGCGGCATCTCCACCCTGGCCGGAGGAGAATTCAATATCAACTCACCGAAGCAACTGGCCACCGTGCTCTTCGAGAAACTCGGCCTCAAGCCGGTCCGCAAAACGAAGACCGGGTATTCGACGGATGAAGAGACGTTGACACAGCTTGCCGCTCAGCACGAACTGCCTGCCCAGATTCTGAGTTGCCGGACCCTGACCAAGCTGAAATCGACCTATGTCGATGCCTTGCCGCAATTGGTGAATCCCGAAACGGGACGACTGCACACCTCACTGAATCAAACCGTGGCCGCGACCGGCCGGCTTTCCTCCACCGATCCGAATCTTCAGAACATTCCGGTCAAGGGTGACTATGGTCTTCGAATCCGAGAGGCTTTTGTCGCAGCACCCGGCCACACACTATTGTGCGCCGATTACAGCCAAATTGAGCCACGTATTCTGGCCCATCTATCGCAGGATGAGCGGTTGGTGCGTGTGTTCTCTCAAGGCGAGGACATTCATATGGCGACTGCCGTGGAGATTTTTCGCCTGCCGGCGGACCAAATTTCCAAGGAGATGCGCCGGGCCGCCAAAACCGTGGTGTTCGGCATTGTGTACGGCATCAGCCCGTTCGGGTTGGCGGGCAATATCGGGGTCTCGCAGGCCGAGGCCAAGAAATATATCGAGACGTTCTTCGAGCGGTTCGCCGCCGTGAAGGCGCTCATGGATCGAAACATCGCCCAAGCCAAGGAGAAGGGGTATACCACCACGATTCTGGGCCGCCGCCGCCCGATTCCTGAACTGCAAAGTTCCGACCCGACGCAGCGCGGATTCGGCGAACGGATGGCGGTGAACAGCCCCATTCAAGGTTCCGCGGCGGATCTGATTAAAGTGGCCATGATTAATGTGCGTC
>DASSBQ010000081.1:0-2438 GCA_035698625.1 Nitrospiraceae bacterium | reverse complement strand
GACGCTGCCGCTGCAATCCGAAATCCTGCCGGCATGCGACGGCCGCAGCCTGGGTCCCGAGATACGGGCGCTGCGCTACCGGCCGCATCTCCATCGGCCGCGCTACCCGTTCGCGCTGTCCGATTCGGAGATCGCCTGCTTCCTCTCCCACCGCGCCGCCTGGCAGGCGATCGTCGATCGCAATCTCGAAGCCGGACTGATCGTCGAGGACGACGTGGCCACGGCCGACGAGGATTTCACGACGGTGCTGACGGCCGTGACGGACATGGCCGGACCGAACGACTATGTCCGCTTCCCGCGTTGGGAGCGCGGCGAAACCGGGGAGCCGGTGCGCAGTTCCGGCCCCGCCACGGTCATCGAGCCGTTCCTGCCGGCGCTCGGCATGCAGATGCAACTGGTCGGCCGCGAGGCGGCGGCACGCCTGCTCGCCGCGACCGAAAGCTTCGACCGGCCGGTCGATTCGACCGTCCAGATGCAATGGCTGCACGGCGCACGCATCCTCAGCGCCCGCCCGATCGTCATCCGCGAGATCGACCGCGAACTCGGCGGCACGGTGCTGCAGAACAAGACAATGAGCCTCGGCCAGAAACTGAACCACGAACTGCAGCGGCCCTTGATGCGCTGGGCCGTGCGCCACGCCAACCGGCGGTGGCGGGCGGCGACCGGTCATTCCGGTGCCGAAGGGATCAATTGACATGCGTGTCGCCGTGGTCGGAAATGCACCGCTGGAGACCGACTATTCGGCGCAGATCGACGCCTGCGACATCGTCATCCGCTTCAACGCCGCGCCGGAATACGGCCGGAACGCGGGCCTGAAGACGACTATCCTGTTCCTGATGAACAGCGGCAAGACGACGCAGCAGCGGCTCAAGGACCCCGCATTCCTCGACTCGGCCCTCATCGGCGGCGCCGAACGTGTCTACCTGCCCTATCACCCCGAAATCATCCGCAAGTACCACCCGAAGCCAAACCTTCTGTCGCGCCTGAAGGGAAGAAGGGCAGACCTGACGTGGGAAATCATCCGGAAGCTCGGCGAGCGGCAAAAGCGCGTGACAATCCTGCCGCCTCAATTCTACGAGGAGAGTTGCGCGGAACTGGGTATTCCGGAAGCAGATAGAACGCACGTCTTTCCGAGCACGGGCTTTCTCGGACTGAGGTATGCTTCAGTTTCCTATCCCGCACCAAGTTGGCAGATCAAGGCATGCGCCTTCCAATGGGAAGGATGGAAGCGCCATAATTGGCAAGAAGAGTCGCGATGGTTCAAAGACCGTCTGCCCGATGCAAATTTCGAACGCCATTAAATTGCGTTTCAAGAAAAATCCCATTCTTTTCCACGAATTCAACCATAGCTCTGTCTTCTATACAATCTGACTCGATAGTTTCCATGGCAGAAGTTACTCGATCGTAATACCGCTTCATGGAGGCCGGAGAGGCCGGACCTCTTGCAAGTTTCTCCTGCAGCTCTTCCTCTGATTTACTATAATAATGATTCAATTGAATATGCTCCGATGAATAGAACTCCTTATTTTTTCGTTCTTTGCGACTAAAAATATCACCCTTGTCATTTGATGTCATTTCTCCATATTTCTCAGTGGAGAAATGGTGTATGCTGACTTCCGATACTTGACATGGGTCAACAATGCACTTGAAATTGCTTGAATTTTTTTTTCTATTCATTGGATCGGCACTTCTAAATGTATAATTAATGAGAATCGAGCCCGGTTGTCTTTTTTTATGACCGCTCGTTCCAAACAAGTGCCAAGGCAGTGAGATGTTCGGGAAGCCTCCGGCACCCCAAAGAGCCTCTTTGAGCGTCGAACCGGATTTAGGTAACATGAACTCATCGACATCAATAAAGGCCATCCATTCATACTGCGATCCGAAATTCAGAACTGCGTGGGCGAATGCGATTGCTTGCGCATTGAGTTGATTGCCGGTGGGTGTGTCCACCATACGACTGCGCCAAGGAAATACCGTCAGGTGTGTAGAATCGAGAATTGCTCGCGCTATCTCGATAGTCCCGTCGGATGAGCCATCATCGTAAAGGTAGAAATGTCGAACCCCGACAGCTCGGTGAAACGAAAGCCAATCTGCGATGTATGTTGCCTCGTCCTTTACGCTCGCAACGATTGCAATTCCGTCGCGGTCGGGACTTGGCTTCGGTGGCGTGATGGTTAGTCGCTTTGTGTACGGCAACTTCTTGCGGAACAAACGCATATCTTTCCAGCTTCTTACCCGACGTCACAATGGGCTAAGGACAAAGCTTCCTTTTGAGAGGGGCTACGATGCAACTCGAATTTGCCGTCCATTCGTGCTTCGCGATAAAGTGGACGTCGCTGTGATTCGAGAAGAAATCAACTCACCAAGAGTTCCTTCCAATTGCACAGCACAGGCTTCTACGGAAAATCGATCGTCAGGTCTCGTTCGCTCCGATGTCA
>DASSBQ010000080.1:0-3227 GCA_035698625.1 Nitrospiraceae bacterium | reverse complement strand
GCCTGCCAAAAATAGTATGTGTCGCCGAACAAATCCTGCTGGACGGATTGGATGTGTTTTTCTGCTTCCTCTTTGTCAGTGTACGCGCACACCGGAGAGACGACGGTGCGGCTCACATCAAAAGGAGGTCGATGTTCTACCTCTACGGTATAGACGATCATGACGCCTCTTTGGACCGAAGAAATGGTTGGCAGGTGCTAGGTTTGAGACACGCGAGTCGCGCTCGTTCCGATTGGGAGGGATAACGCAAGCACCATACCAAGTTGAGTGGGCGACGGGAGATCAGCGAAGCATCCTATAATCGCGATCTTATAATAAGGACGATGGTGGAGTTGAACAGCACAGCGGCGAACTGTCCCCCGTAGGCCAGCCTGTCCCGATAGCACGCCTGCAATTTCTGGAGTAAGCGGCGGGAAGCAGCGCATGCGCCGTCGGGCGCATGCCGCATCAACGAACAAGGTGGGCGATCAGTCCTTCATCGGGGCGCAATTGTAGTTGTTTCTTGAACGCCTCGTTTTCACGGTCGAGGTGGGTTGAAAGAAGAATGGTACCAGCTTTTTTTGTTGTCGTGAGCATGATGGTCTGCGGTTGATGGGTAAAATTCAGCGCGATGAGCACATGTTTGGTTCCTAATTCTCTGGTATACAACATGACCGCATCGGTTGTCGTCGTAGGCTTGTAAGCGCCTAAACTCAGAGCCAGCTCCGTTCGCCGCATATGAATCAGCCGTCGATAGAAGTAGAGGAGGGATAAGGGATCCGCCCGTTGTGCCGCCACATTGACCGTCAACGCCTCCGGGGCCACGGGGAGCCAAGGCGTGCCGGTCGAAAAGCCGGCTTGAGCGGTATCGTTCCATTGCATCGGAGTTCGGACCGGATCCCGGCCGACACCAAAACCGGGGACATTCTTCTCCCAGGGATCGCGAATCCGTTCCGGCGGGATCGGCACATTGGTCATGCCGATTTCATCACCGTAGTAGAGTGTCGGGGTGCCCCGTAACGTCAACAGCAGCATCGCCGCCACACGGGCTTGCTGCTCTCCGACACGCGTGGCCAGGCGCGGCTTATCATGATTGCCGAGAACCCAGTTCGGCCAGCCATGAGAGGGGAGCGCCGCTTCGTAGGCCTCGATTGTGGCCGCGATAGTGGGGGCGTGCCAGGCGATTTCGATCAACTGGAAGTTGAACGGAAGATGGATGCCTTCGCCGGCGGTCCCGTAATAGGTGACGAGGCGGTCCACGGGCAAATATATTTCTCCGATCAAAAGCCGGTCTTCATACTGATCCATCACCGCGCGCATGCCGCCGATAATGTCATGGACTTCCGGGCGATCGGTCGTATAGGTGGCGAGCAGTTGGCGGTACGGCCACTCGCCGGGACGATAGTCGGGATTGGGCGGGTTGGAGCGAAACTGATCGTCCTTGATCAGGTGCCAGATGACATCCACGCGAAATCCATCGACGCCTCGATCGAGCCAGAACCGCATGACTCGATGGATCGCGGCCTGCACTTCCTGATTCCGCCAGTTCAAATCCGGCTGCTGTTTGAGATAGGCATGATAATAAAACTGTTCCGTGGCTTCGTCCCATTCCCATGCGCTTCCGCCGAAGGTGCTGAGCCAATTATTCGGCGGGCCCCCCTCCGGCGCAGGATTCTTCCAGATGTACCAATCGCGCTTCGGATTGCTGCGCGAGGAACGGGATTCGAGAAACCAGGGATGCTGCTCGGAGGTATGGTTGGGTACGAGATCAAGAATGACTTTGAGGCCGAGTTCATGGGCTGTGGACAGCAGCCGATCGAAATCGTCCAGCGTGCCGAATATCGGATGAATGTTCATATAGTCGGACACGTCGTATCCGAAATCCGCCATGGGAGAAGGATAGAGGGGAGAGAGCCACACGGCGTCCACTCCCATCCATCGGAGGTACTCCATCTTCTCGATGATGCCGGGCAGATCGCCGATGCCGTCGCCGTTGCTGTCCGCGAAGGAACGCGGATAGATTTGATAAATGACGCCGCGCTGCCACCAACGGACTGCGGCGCGGTCCTGTCCAGGTCCCATGTCGGGAATCATACTCACCGGCGTGATTTTGTGGCAGTGGCTGAATGACTTACTGTGTCCCCTGTAAGGAGCCGCCGCTAGGCATGCGGCTCGAGACGGTACCAACGGTAGCCGTAGGGCTCCAGGTCGAGCTTCAGTGCGTCCGGAGCGTGATCCCCGCGCCGGCTTGATAACATCGGGATCAGCCTGCAACCCGGTTCTCGTTCCAGGCGCACCATGCCGGCCTTGTCGCTCAAATTATGAACCGCGATCAGACGGCGGCCCTTCCATTCGACGCCGTGCGCGAAAACGGCCGGCTCTCCTGAGGAAATGGCATGGCAGATGCCCCATCCCCATTCCGGACATTGACGGCGCAGCTTGATCAACTCCTTTGTCCAGCTCAAGAAGGAATCCGGATCGGTGGTTTGATCCGCCACGTTGACATTCCTGTAGCCAAAGGGACCGGTTGTGACGATGGGCAGCGGCAAGGCTTGAGCCGAAGCGGTGGAAAATCCTGCCTGCCGCTCTTTCGACCATTGCATCGGCGTCCGCACCGCCTGTCTGCCATCGAGAGAAAGATCCTCTCCCATCCCGAGTTCGTCGCCATAGACGATGAGCGGGGTGCCCGGCAGTGAGAAGAGCAGACTGAAGGCTGATTCCAGGCGGCGTCGATCGTTCAACATGGGCGCCAATCTCCGGCGAATGCCTCGGCCGAAAATGCGCATGTCCCGGTCCGGTGCGAAAGACTGGTACACCATGTCCCGTTCTTCTTCGTTGAGCCGCTCCAAGTCGAGTTCGTCCAGATTCCTGAGAAAATTCACCCATTGCGCGTCTTCGGGAATTGCAGGAAGAAGCCTGAGGCATCGTTGAAGCGGTTCGGCCCGGCCCGTCGCAAAAGCGAGAAACAGGAAGTTGTTGAGCAAAAAATTGTAGAGGAGGTGCATTTCATCGCCGTCACCGAAGTAGTTGCGAAGCTCCGCGGGCTCCACGTCCGCCTCCCCTAGCAACGCCGTGTCGGCCCGGCGGGACGACGTAAAGGCGCGTAAGTCACGCAGAATAAAGTGCGGGTCGTGAGAAGCCACCGGCTGCCCGGCTTGATGCGGTTCGATCATGTGAGAGACGGCGTCCACGCGGAAAGCTGAGATGCCGAACGACAGCCAATAATCAATGACTCGCTTGACCTCTTC
>DASSBQ010000079.1:0-4061 GCA_035698625.1 Nitrospiraceae bacterium | reverse complement strand
GGTATGCGAGCGCAATGACGGGTTCGGAACTGATGCGAAACGAACCGGACATCCGTAACAATGGCCGGCGCATCCGTTCTCCTGTGTCTGAAAAACTGGTCGCCACGCCCATTTTGAGCGGAAGAATGCTTCCGTCTTCGGTCCCTGCCACATACCGGCTCGAACCGACTCCACCTTGCGCCACGGTGGTCATGCGCGACGAAAGAGGGAATGTACTGTCATCGCTTAGTATCGTCTGACCGGTCGAGAGATCGACGAATCGGACTCCATCGGGACTCAAAAAATAGGCGATGGTCTTGCCCTCGTCCATTCCAATCTGGAGCGGAGCCGGAGAGGATGGGATGGCAGAGAGGGGAAACCGCGAAACCAATCGCGCCGTCCGAGTCGCGAACAACGGCGTGACTTCTCGAAAGATGAAAAAGAAAATGGCGAGGATCGCGACGATGACCGCGATCCCGCCGGCACTGACAACGTATCGGGCGATGTGATCGAGGAGCCGGCGTCCTGGAAGGAACATGTTCATCGAAGTCGTTGCCCTACCGAAGAGCGGCGAGGTGTTTTTCCGCGGTCGTTCCGGCCACGGGGAAGTATCCGTCCTTCAACACGTCGGCCTGCCCCTCGCGGCTATAGATGTATTTCAGGAATTCGTGGACGATCGGCGGCAACGGCTTGCCCGGCGCCTGATTCACATACACATAGAGGTATCGCCAGAGCGGGTAGGAACCGTTGCGCGTATTCGCCAATGTCGGCTCGATGGCTTTGGCTCCGGCCTTCTCAGCCAACGGCACCATGTGAATCCCGGACGTTGCATAGCCGATGCCGCTGTAGCCGAGGCCGAATCGGTCTTCCGTCACGCCTTGCACGACCGAGGCGGACCCAGGCTGCTCTTTGACCTGATCCTTGAAATCGCCGTTCTTCAGCGCATGCTCTTTGAAGAAGCCATAGGTTCCGGAGGCTGAATTCCGTCCATACAGGCTGATCGGGGCGCCGGCCCAGTTTCCATTTAATCCCAACTGGCCCCAGGTCTTGATCTCCTGCGAGGCCCCATGCCGTCTGCTCTTTGAAAAGGCCGCGTCCACCTGTTCTAAAGTCATGGCCGTCAGCGGATTGTCCTTATTGACGAAGATGGCCAGAGCATCGACGGCAACCGGATAGGCGGTGGGCGGGTATCCGAACTTGGCTTCGAATTTATCGACTTCGCTGGCCTTCATCAGTCTAGACATGGGACCCAGCTGGGCGGTTCCTTCGATAAGAGCCGGAGGAGCCGTGCTCGATCCTTTGCCCTCCACCTGGATTTTGATGTTCGGGTATTGCCGGCGGAAGCCTTCGGCCCAGAGCGTCATGAGATTATTCAGCGTGTCGGAGCCGATGCTGTTGATCGCACCCGAGATCCCGCTCACTTTTTGGTAGGGACGCAACGTTGCGTCTATTGCCTCCGATTCCGAGGCTGTCGCGAGCGGCGTCGTCGCGACGCACGAGACGAGCATGAACCCAGCCATGACACCCGGCACATGACGCATGGAGCCCTCCATTTGATTCCTTTGATTCCTTCCGAAAGTGTGAGGCACTGTATCGGCGGCCGGTTTCGACGAAATAGAAACTGTGTTAACGGACTGTTAATTTTGCATCCGACAGGCCCGGGTCCGCTTCATTTTGATTGCAGCGGGCCGTCCTTGCTGCGATAACAGCCCCCGTGAAATTTGTGGCATTGCCGTGTGGCGGCACATCGGTATTCGCAGGCGAATTGATGTTCGTGTTCGTTCATCACACGAGAGGAGTGGGACTATGAGCCGACTTCCGCGACGGGCGGTCATCGTCTGTATGGCTGTTGTCTGTCTAGGGGAACTCTTCACGCCGTTCGGGAGAGGAGAGGAGCCGGCGCCGAATCAATTACCACCCGGCGGCGCGTCGGTCGAAGACATCCTGCTTCAAAAGGGCTCGATTACGATGGATGAATGGATTCAGATACGAGCGGAGCAGGAATATCGGGGAGCGGAGAATGCCCGGCGTATCGACGCGATCGAAGATTGGAAAACGAGGACGGAATTGCTGCCGATTCTCAGGGACAAGGTCAATTTCGGTCTCAACGCGCTGCAGTTTCTTTACAGCCATCAGGACGCGCACGTGCCGGAAGGAAAGAGCCAGGATAATTTCTCCATTCGCCGCTCGGAAATCGTGTTCTGGGGCCGTATCAGCGACATGTTGCCCCGCTGGCACGCCCTGATGGAGTTTCAAAGCATCAGCTTCGGCCGCGAGACGCCGACGGGGGGCAGCGGCGCGGCGACCGGCCAACCTGTTGCCGCGACCTTCTTTCGTGAATCCTATATCGACTTCCGGCCGTTTCAGTCCTGGGCCCCGTATATGAATTTTATTCGTATGGGAGTGTTCCGCATGCCGTTCGGCATCTTCACAGAGACGTCCGGCGGCTTGCGCGATGTCATCAGTTCGCCTTATCTCACGTCCGTCGGCAGCGGGATCGGAAACCAAACCGGGACGGCGGGCGCCATTGATTTCCTTCAAGAACGCGATCTCTTCGTCGATGTCCGCGGCCGCCTGCTGAATCGCCTTGAATATGTCGCGGGCATCATGAACAACAACAATTATCACGCGAACGCCACCGGCGCGAATGGGCCGAAGGCGTTCTACACCCGTATCCGCCTGTTTGGGACCGACGTATCCTGGATCAGTTTTACGACGATTCAAGGCGAATCAAACAACGCCAACACCAACATCAACGGACGGGGCAAGGGCGTTTTCGACCGGTACGGCCTGGATTTCCGGTACACCTCGAAGATCATTCCGGGCTTGATGGTGCAGGGTGAATGGTGGCAAGGCCATGACGGCGCCAATGCGACGACGGTTGGGCGACCCGCCAACGGGACTTGTCAGAATATGGTGCTGTGCGGCGGATCCGGCGCGCCCGGGGTGCAGCGGCGGACCTGGTACGTGCTTGCCAAATATTTGATCTCCGACGGATTCTTCCAGAATTGGGAACCGACCGTCATGTATGAACAATTCGATCCGAGCACCTCCACATCAAATGACCTCTACACGAGAACCATCCTCGGCCTCACGTACTATTTCGAAAATTTTCCGCCAAAGATCCAGTCCAAGATCCAGTTCAACTATGAATTCCGGCATCATCAAGGCAATGGGCCCGGTGTTCCCTATGATGCCACGTTCGATGCGTTCGCGCAGAATGCATTCCTGGTACAATTTCAGATCCGCTTTATGTGAGGCCGGCGCGATTCGGACATCGGCTCGCAGCCCTTCTGCGGTTGCAAAGCAGGCGCATGAAGGAGTAAGGAGGACATTACAATGACCCGTATCCACGGCAGCATTGTTTTGGCGATCTGGCTCACCCTCGCGGCCTGTTCTCATTCCCCAGTCTTTGAGAAGGAGATCACCGACGGAGTGGACAAGAACTTTGACTTCACCGCATGGCGGAATCTACCGAACGCCAGGACCGGACAAAAAGTACAGCTTGGCGGGCGCATCGTGCAGACTGAGGCGGGCAGCGATGAAGTCATCATCATTACGACGCAACTCCCCATTGTCGAACACCCCGTCTATGGGCCGAAGGACAACGGCAGACGGTCGGGAGAGTTCGCCGTCTTTTACAGGGGCCGGTTGGATCCGAAATGGTTGATTCCAGGCAACCGCCTGATTGTTGTCGGGACGACAGCGCAGGCCAAGGCGGTGGTGGTGGACGATGTGAAACGCAGCTTGCCGACGCTGACCGCCCGCTGTCTTCACATCTGGAAGACCGTCGGAAAAGAAATCGCGGAGTTTCCCTATAACATCGGCGGCGGGTATGAGCCGCTGGAACGAGAGACCTTCTGCGCGTCGCGATGAATGGAGGATGTGGCGGTTCATGACAGTCTCGACGCCGCTGCTGACCCCCTCTGTTCTCATCGTCGGTCTTCTATGCGCGGCCGGTTGCGGGCATGAGGCCACGCTCGTCCGCGATACGGCGGACGGCGGCCTGGTCTCCTATCGCTATCAAACCGACGCCGAGGTGCTGGCATCCCGAGGCCGCCGCGATGCGTTCCGATTGATTG
>DASSBQ010000078.1:0-2960 GCA_035698625.1 Nitrospiraceae bacterium | reverse complement strand
ACTTTCGTTCTCCGAGCCATCGCCGCTCTCCTGTTTGCCGTCTATGTGTTGTTCTCCTCGACGTTTCTTTTGTTTACCGTCCTGGAGTTCGTTCCTTCCCTGGCCAAACAAGCCAATCTTCGGCAGATTCGCTACTACGCTCATAAACGGCGCTATCAACCGCATCCGACCCTTGTGTTCGTTCCGAGCCGAGTCGGTCGCGCAAGCAGGTGGGACACGGAGTTTTTCGGCGACCTGTACTCCCCGGACTATGGAGTGCCACATGCCGGAATCCCATACCACGCGACCTATACGGCGGATGGATTTCGGGAGAACAGTTCGTCGCCGCCGTTTGAGGTCATGCTGATCGGTGACTCGTATGTCGAGATCGGCGAGACCGATCAGTCGACGCTTACCGAGCAACTCACGCTTGCGTCTGGTTCGACGACGTTCAATCTGGGACGGGGATGGTATGGCCCATTTCAATATCTCGAACTTTTCAAGACATATGCCCCTCGGTTGAAACCCCGGTATGCCGTGCTGTGCTTTTTCGACGGCAATGATGCGGAAGACACCAACCAGTATTTGAGATGGCGGAAAGGAGAAGACTACTACACGTTTGTGTTGAGTTCGAATTACATGGGGCGCTATGTGATGGCCATTCACGATAGTTATCGGTTTCTTCTGGGTCAGATAGAACGGTTTGTCGAAGGCAGACGGCGGATAGTGTCGGCGGCCGCTGCGGACGGACAACCTCACCCGGCGCTCACGCAGGAGGAGGCGCGTGGTTCCGACGTGCATCCCGATCTCGGGCTTATCGCGTTGCACGACCGACTCGTTCCCATGCGATTTCAGTACTGGAACCAACCTCTCACTACGCAGCGGTTGCTGGAATCGGAAGAATGGCAGGCAATCGGGCGGCTATTGCAGGAGTTTCAACAACTGGCCGCACGCCATGGAATTGTACCTGTGGCCCTATTCATCCCGAAGAAGTCGGAGGTATACGGAACATTCCACAGCACCCGGAGCGGACGCAATTTCCTCCACCAGATCAGCGAACACATGCGATTCGAGAATAACTCACGCGAAGCCTTCCTGGCCCTTGCGAAGCAGGCCGGCGTCCGCGTTGTCGATTTGCTGCCGGTATTCAGAACGTTGGCCGGGGAAGGCAAGGTGCTGTACTATCCGTTCGACACCCATTGGAATTTGCTCGGTCGCCGAACGGCGGCGGAAATGCTGGCGGCCTCGTTGCGTGAGCAGTCCCAGCCCGCCAGGTCCACCTGTAACGGGTGCGACGGCAGATCGCCATCGCAGTAGGTCGGTATGCTGCCGCCGCCGTCACCGTGGAGGGGTGCGCTGCATATCGCCGCCCAATAGGATCCGTGATGGTCAACGCCACGCCATCCGGATCCCTGCATCATGCGTGCGTTCATTTCTTCTCAGTGATGATGCCTTCCCGAAGCGCAATCTTGAGGACTGCCGCCGTCGTGGTCACGCCGAACTTGCCTCTTATTTGTTGCCGATACATGGCGATCGTATTGTAGCTGCGTCCCAATTTCTTGGCGATGTCGCGGGTGGAGAGTCCCTCCCAGACAAGTTGAAGTACTTCGCGTTCGCGTGGCGTGAGCGGTTGGTGCTTCATCATCGATGATGGATCGGCCGACCTAATGAAGTACGTAATAATCACACGCAGTCTCGGGCACAAGAGGCCTTTGGCTCCGGCCATGACCGTGTGCCTGTGCGCCGCCTGGTCGCGGCACCGCTACTTAAGAACCGGCCATTCTGGCTAAATGGCTCTACAAGGGTGTGTGCACCCGTGCTAGCTTCCGCCCGGCATGATTCAGGTTACGACCTCTGTCTACAAAGACCGCGGCGCTCACCTTGGGAATCCCGATGACCCTGAGTCCTGGCGCGTTCAGTCCTGTAAGATTGATTTCGGCCCGGGCTGTGAGCCCCTGATGCTCTCTTCCGAGTGGGTCTACGCCTCTCCGGATGCGGCACACGAGGATATGCGGGCACAAGCCATGGAAACGATCCGACTTCGCGGCCATACCGTATCGGACCAGGATGTCCGATGGAGATTGCATATGATCGGATGAACCTGAACGGTGAACGCGGGATGAGAACGGCCCTGGAGCCCTTTACCAAAGAAGCGGGTTTCTGTAGCCTTTCCCCAGTGGGGGTGGTTCGTCTTAGCCGGGAAGACGGAGGTCATCATCTCGAACGATGCCCAAATCGGCGCCATAGCACTGGTCCTGATTCTGGCCATGGCGGCCGGAGCCTATGGATGGCTTCGCAGGACAAGCCGGCGGATGGAGAGAGCCTTGCGAGAGAGCCGAACCAAGGAAAACCTGGTCATGCGCGCCCTGCCGATCGTGCATTATTCGGCGGAAGCGTCCGGGGAGTATGATGCCCTCTGGGTCAGCGATAATATCAGGCAAGTGAGCGGATTTTCCGGCAGCGCATTTCTGAAGGAGCCCGGACTGTGGGTTGCTCGCCTTCATCCCGATGACCGCGAGCGGGTGCTTCAGGAGTTTCAGCGGATCCATGAGCGCGGCATGGTGAGCGTGGAATATCGATGGCAGGTCGCCGACGGCACCTATCATTGGCTGCTTGATCGGGCGGTACTGCAACCTTCTTCCACTGGACGACTCAACGAGATTGCCGGATTCTGGCTTGATATTACCGATAGTACGGAACGGAAGCCGGGGCCACTGAAGGCGGAACGGGAGGACCTGGAGCGCCGCGTCGCTGAGCGGACGGCGGATTTGAGTGAAGCCAACGAGCGACTCCGCGTGCTGTCGCGCCGTCTCATGGAAACGCAGGAAATGGAACGGCGGGCGATCGCGCGGGACCTGCACGACGAGATCGGCCAAGCTTTGACGGCGATCAAGCTGAATCTGCGGGAACTTCGCGAGGTCGCGGGAGATGCGCCGATTGAAGCGCACGTGACGGATAGTCTCGAAATCCTCGATCAGGTC
>DASSBQ010000077.1:0-8034 GCA_035698625.1 Nitrospiraceae bacterium | reverse complement strand
GTCATCGGCGCGCGGGCGGTCATGGAAGAGACAGTCCGACGCTTGCGCCTCCCCTTGAGAATCACCCCAATCAACGATCTTCAGAACCTGGCTCCGAGAGCAAACCAGATCATGATCTTCGAGCCGCTTGAAAAACCGCTCGGCCGCTTCGAGATAGGCTTGGCCGCTCCAGAGACAGGTTCGGCCTCCGTCGCCTTCATCAAAAAAGGAGTGGATTTCGCTCGGGCAGGACAGATCGCCGGCATCGTCACGGCCCCCATCAACAAGGAAGCGATGAACATGGCGGGGTTCCATTATCCCGGGCATACGGAACTACTTGCAGACCTGACGCACAGCGCCGAAGTCGGCATGATGATCGTGGGCGGGCCGCTGAAGATTATGTTCACCACGACCCATGTCGCGATCAAGGATCTCTCGTCGCTTCTGACCACGGATCGGATTGCCAAGGCCATCAGGATTGCCCATCGCGGGCTCAAGGATTATTTCGGCATCGCCGCGCCGAAAATCGGCGTCGCGGCATTGAACCCGCACGCAGGGGAACATGGATTGTTCGGCGATGAGGAAGACGCCAGGATTCTGCCCGCCGTGCGCCGGGCCCGGGCAGCCGGCATTGACGCGAGCGATCCGATGCCGGCGGATACGCTGTTTGGAAAAGCCGCGCACGGCGCCTATGACGGCATCGTGGCCATGTACCACGATCAAGGATTGATTCCACTGAAACTGGTTGCATTCGGAACCTGCGTCAATGTCACGGTCGGCCTGCCGATCATTCGCACATCCGTGGATCACGGCACAGCCTATGATATCGCCGGCAAGGGCGTGGCGGATCCCGGCAGCTTGGTGGAGGCCGTCAAGCTGGCGGCAAACCTGGCAAGCAACCGGCATGCTGCATGGCGAGGTCCTCGTCGCGAGGAATCATAAGACGCACGGGCGCTGAAGAACAGCACCGCTCTGTGCACGCCGGCGAGTCCGTCAGCCGACACTGTCCTGGGCCGCTGGCCGACGCCGGCGAAGCGGCAGTATCAAAACGTTATTTGTCGGAATTCGAATTGCCTGCATATTGAAGGAGAATCGACCTTGGACATGACACAAGCAGCGCTCGCGATCATCGAACAGCAGATCAAGGAACTGGATGCGATCGCGAAGGAGACGAATAATACGTTGAATGCGGTGGCGGGCCGAGAACGGGTGGCCAAATGGAAAGCACGCACGGCTGACGCGCTGGCGCAACAAGTGAGCCAACAAGAGGGCCACGCGTTCTCCAATGCCAATCCCGGTCCTTCCTTTACGAACGACCTGGTCGACGAGTTCAACGACGAAGTCGAGTTCTACCGCACGCAACTCACGGCCTTGCGGACACGGATGCAAAAGATGGGGCCGGGATAGGCTCGCCTCTTCATGTCTCCGTCTCTTCCCCCGCCGCTCAAGCGCTTCGGACAGAATTTTCTCATCGATCAGAATATCGTCCGCAAGATCATCGATCTGGCGGCCATTCGGCCGGACGAGACCGTGTTGGAAATCGGGCCTGGCCGGGGCATTCTGACTCGCGCGCTCTGCGCAAAGGCACAAAAGGTCATCGCCATTGAGATCGACCGGCAATTGGCGCAAGCATTGGCAGGAGATTCCTCTGCGGATCCACGTAACACCGGCGGAGTCAGCGCCGATCAAAATCTTCCGCCGCTCACCGCCTGTCGCAACCTCGATCTTCGCGTCGGCGACGCGCTGGCATTCGACTATGGGAGTCTTCCGCCGGATACGGTGGTCGTCGCCAACCTGCCCTACTATGTCTCGACGCCGCTCTTATTTACATTGCTGGAATCATCGAAGCTGATTGATCGGCTGATCCTTATGCTGCAGACCGAAGTCGCGCATCGGTTGGCGGCAAGGCCGGGGACAAAAGAGTATGGAGCGCTGTCGGTGCTGACTCAATACAGGGCGGCGGTCACCCTGGCGTTTCGAGTGTCTCCTCAGTGTTTTCGGCCGCGGCCTACGGTCGGATCAGCGGTGGTGCATCTGCGACTCAGGAGAGATGGATTGTTGGACTGTGATCGTGAGAAGCGGTTTGTGCGGTTGGTCCGTTCAGCCTTCGCACATCGGCGAAAGACCGTGCTGAACTCGCTCCGCGACGAGCGCTGCGCGCCCGATATGGTTGCAGCCGCGCTGGCCGAATGCGGCATTGCACCTGACCGGCGCGCCGAAACTCTGTCGTTGGAGGATTATCTCAGGCTGGCCGCGGCACTGATCGAAGGAGACGCGGAGTTCTGAGTTCTGACTATGCGCTGTGGCGGTGCGCTTCGCTTGCCTGCGTCCCCTTCTAGCTGCTGTAGCTCACAGATGAACGGCTGCGGTTCCCCCCCACCCCCACATCAGAATGCGGGGGTCTCCGATCCGCCGATACTCATCTTTTGTAAAGCATCGTCGGTCGGACCTCGCACGTTCATCTGTGTCGCACATCAGCACGCCGCGGACGCAATGGCGCTCACACACCGCGACAGCGCGCCTTAGTGGAGCGGTTGGGATAAACTCGCAAGAGAATGCCTTCGCAAGCATCCGTTCCAGCCAAGGCGAGGGAATGCATGAAGATCGGCTGCGGCTCCAGGTCGGAGAGGATGGTTCATTCAAACATCGTTTTTAAGCATCGACTTTGATGAAAGCTAACCCAATGTGAGCAATGAGAACCGCAGGCATCCAAACATGGCTCACCCGCCTGTTACGCCACCCACTGAAGCAACCCCTCCAGACGTGTACGCTCGCCAACGGGTATCGACATGAACTGGAGACCAAAGTCCTTTTCAACGACCCACCGTACCGCCGCTCGTTCAATAACAATAGGGGATTCCTTCCCAGGTAGATGCAACCGCAATGTGAGATGTTGCCCGCGTCTGACGGCCAGGTTACCATTCATCCTGCAGCCCCCAAGGGAAAGATCGTCGGTTAACCCCTTCACGCCCTCTCTTCCATCAACCTCCACTGGTAAGAGAATAGTGTGCCGTCTGAACCGGCGACGCTGAGTGCCGTTTGTCTCCTCGCTACTCCGCTTGACGAAGAACCATAGTATGAGAAGCGAGATTATGGTCAATCCTGACACAGTCAGGCGCGCTAGAATCAAAGGCATCGAATTCATAACCATCCTCCAGATCAGTGGGCGCCGTCCTCGTGCTTCGCAATGCTCTGTAATGCACAGAGTTCGTCGATCGAAGACAAAAGCAATCGGCGAGCCATCCTTATGTCCATGAAATAATTGGCCTGCAAGTATTGGGGTCCGGTATTGCGCTGTACAGACGTGTATGGGAGGGGACGGTTTTGTGCTTGATTGTCCGCTCAGCCTTCGCTGGAAAGAATATGCGCCGGTTTTGACATATACGTTGTGCGATAGTAACCGGCGCTGTGGCGGTGACTGAGCGCCATTGCGGCCGCGGCGTGCTGATGTGCGACACGGATGGACGTGCGAGGTCTGACCGCCAAAGGCAGACCGGAAGCCCCCATTCTCTGAAATGGAGCCTCGGGGAGCCGCAGTCAGTCTTCAGCCGTTCTCCCGGCTTGGCTGGAACGGAGGCGCACAGAGGTTTGGCCGTGGCGCTAGTGCTTGCCAATCGGCTGCGAGCAGGCGGCGGAGCGCCATTGCGGACGAGTGACGCTGATGTGTGAGGCAGGAAACCGTGCGAGGCCCGACTGCAAAAAGGCAGATCGGAATCCCCCATTCTCTCGAATGGGGGCTGGGGGAGCCGCAGCCGGTTTCCTGACCACTACAGCAGCGCGGCGAGTCCGCACCGGGCCGACGCGGCCGCTCGCGCCGATGCTGTTCGTCAGGCAGGGCCATCTGCGTCTCAGCTCTCACCGGAGGTCCTTCCGGATCTAACATACATAGCACCGTGTTTGAAATGACCCTTTTCCTGTGCTAGCATGCCGACTTATGGGTGTATCCACCACGGCGAAGCGCGGTGACGCCCGCAGTACCCCCTCTCGCCCATCCCATGTACAGCGTGAAGTAATCGGGGTGCTCCTGATTACAGTCGGCCTGCTGATCCTGCTCAGCCTCCTGTCGTTCGTCCCGGGTGACGCCAAGGTCCTGACCAGCTCCGGATCGGCTGCTGCCGCACCGGCCAAAAACATGATCGGAACAGTCGGCGCCGTGCTGGCAGCCACGATGTTTTTCCTCATCGGAGGAGCGGCCTATCTCTTTCCTCTTTTGCTTGGACTATTGGGAGTGCGGTGTTTCACGCAGACTCCGCTGACAGTCCGCTTGCGCAATGCCGGCAGCTCGATCGCGGCCGTCATCTTTCTCAGCGCCTTCTTACACGTCGAAACGACCGGCGTACCCACCCTGTCGAGCGGGATAGTCAATCGCGGGATGGCCGGAGGCGTGATCGGGCAAACTTTGGCAGAGACGTTGCGGGCCTACTTTGCCAATACCGGCGCGCACATCATTATTCTGGCCGGATTCACGGTCGCCCTTCTTTTCACCGTCCCGGTTTCCGTCGGTACCGTATTACGACGAGTCCCTGAATGGTGGGACAGGATGAAAGAACGGGTGGCGGCATTGATTCCTGAGTGGCCGGTCCCATCCGCATCAAGTTCACACCGAGCCAGGCAAAAGCCGGCTAAACTCCGCCTCGCAGTATCGGAATCGCCTGACATTGCGACGACTCCCGTCGAAAATGAACCGCCGATCTTCGAACCGGCGGAAGATCTCCCGAGAATTCAGCCTTCTATTCGCATCGAGAAACGCCGACCTCCCGAGCCATCGCCGGAACCGGACGTCGTCATGGCTCATCCGGTATCCAAAGCGGGCTATGTTCTCCCGGACCCTAACGAATTACTGAGCGATCCTTCCGGTCCGTTGTCGCGATTGACGGAAGAGGAACTCAAGGCACAGTCTGAGATTTTGACAAAGGCGCTCAAGAGTTTTGCCGTGGACGGCCGGGTGACGGACGTGCGTCCTGGCCCGGTGGTGACGATGTATGAGTATGAGCCGGCGCCCGGCACCAAGGTCGCGCGCATCGTCAATTTGGCGGACGATCTGGCGCTTGCCCTCAAAGCCATCAGCTTGCGGATCGTAGCCCCGCTTCCGGGCAAGTCGGTAGTCGGCATCGAAGTGCCGAACCCTCATCGGGAGACCGTCTCGTTCAAAGAAATCGTGATGAGCGATTCGTTTGCGCGCTCGCGTTCCAAGCTCGCGCTTGGGCTGGGCAAAGATATCTTCGGCGCTCCGGTCACCGCCGATCTGAAGACGATGCCGCACTTGCTGGTTGCGGGAGCGACCGGGGCCGGGAAGAGCGTGAGCCTCAATACGATGTTGCTCAGCATTCTCTTCAATGCCAGGCCCGACGAGGTCAAACTGCTCTTGATCGATCCGAAGATGCTGGAATTTCAAACGTACGAAGGCATTCCGCATTTGCTGCGGCCGGTCATCACCGACCCCAAATCCGCCGCGCGGGGCCTCGCGTGGGTCGTCCAGGAAATGGAACGGCGCTACAAACTGCTCGCCGAGGCGGGGGTGCGGAATATCGATGCCTACAATCGGAAAGTGGGCCATGCTCAAGGCGTCCTGCCGGACCCGTCGCAATCCGGCAAAACGGAACAGCCGGAATTGCCGATCCAGTTTTTATCCGAGGAAGAGCGGCTGTCCGCGGGCGAAATAACGGACGGCCCCAGCATCACCGTGCCGGGCGGTTCCGCCCCGCCGACTCCCCCGGAGCCTCTCCCCTATATTGTGGTCATGATCGACGAACTGGCAGACTTGATGATGGTCGCGCCGAAAGATGTGGAGGATCGCATCGCGCGTCTGGCGCAGATGGCGAGAGCCTCGGGAATCCATCTGATCCTGGCGACGCAGCGTCCTTCGGTGGATGTCTTGACCGGCCTGATCAAAGCCAATTTCCCGGCTCGGATCGCGTTCCAGGTCTCCTCGAAGACGGACTCGCGCACCATTCTCGACGCAAACGGCGCCGAGGCTTTGCTTGGCCGCGGCGACATGCTCTACCTTGCGTCCGGCACCGGGCGCCTCATGCGCTTGCACGGATCGTTTGTATCGGATGACGACGTGCGTCGAGTGGTGGAGTTCGTCAAGAAACAGTCGTCGCCTTCCTACTCACAAGAACTCCAGTCCCTGAAACAGGAGGAGGCGGAAGAGGAGCAGGCGCGCGATGAAGTGTACGAGCAAGCAAAAGATCTGGTCTTGACCACGGGCCAGGCGTCCGCGTCTTTAATCCAGCGTCGGCTCCGCGTCGGATATCCGAGGGCCGCTCGTATGATCGAACAGATGGAATCCGAAGGATTAGTCGGCGCGGCGGGGCGCGATGGCCGCCGAGAAGTCCTCGGACGCCGGGGACCGGTCGGAGGAGAAGAAGAATGACAATGCCGGTGCGCAGGGCTCACCCATGGCGGGTGTACATGATGTTGCTCGTCTTTGCCTCTTGCTCGGGAGTGCCCCGGCTGGATCTCGCGCGCTCAGGCGACGAGGCGATTGACGACAAGGCTCATCACGAAGTCGCTGAAATCGTCAAGAAGATCCAGGCACGGTATGAAAAAACCAAGGATCTGCAGGCCGACTTCACCCAGAAGACAAAGATTGAAGGGTTTGCGACTCCGGTCGTCTCATCGGGACGAGTCTATATTAAGAAACCCGGACATTTACGCTGGGATTACCGTGAGCCGTCCGTTGAAGAGATCTATGTCAATAAGGATGATGTGCGGATGTACGTGCCGGAGCATAAGCAGGTCTTGGTGGGAAAATTGACTCATATGGCGGCGTCGCAAGCGCCCCTTCAACTCCTGCAGGGCGTGGGGAAAATCGACGAGGAGTTCGACATCCAGCCGACAGGGCAGGAACGCGGCGCAGGCGGCATCCGACGGGTGACCCTGACTCCAAAGCAGGGCCGCTCCGAACCGGATCGCGCCGTTCAGCGGATCGTAATCGAGGTACAGCCCAAGACCTACTACCTCAAGACCATTTCATTGCACGAAGTCACCGGGAACGTGGCGACATTTGAATTTCAGGATCTGAAACCCAACAGCGGGTTATCGGATGACTTATTCGAGTTTGAAACGCCGGCCGATGTCGAAGTGGTGAGGGCCCCGGTCCTGAGCCCGCCGTGACCACTTCGTGGCGCGTGAAGCGTCGCTCGCATCTCCGTTTTCTGAACCGAGGGGTCGCGAAGAGGGTTGACGTACGACGAGATACGCTTCACGAGATACGAATCATGAAGAGAGAGGATTCGCTATGATCACCTCGTCCCCTGTGCGGATCACTGAGTCGGTCGATCAGGCCCTGGCGGCGCTGGATGTCGATCGCCTGAAACGGGAGTATTGGGAGCAGAATGAGTTCCTGTATATTCCGGCGTTTCTCCCGCGTGATCTGGTGGAGACTTCCCTAGTGCCGCAGGCCCAGAAACTCAAGAGCGATTTGAACCGTAACTACATCCCCGGACACAAGAAAGGCGGCAGCGTCAGTTACTACGGGGTCATCGAAAAGGCGCCGACATTTCTCGAACTGTATCGGTCTCCCGGCTTCCGGTCGCTTCTGAATCGCCTCACCAATGTGGATCTGCTGCTCTGCCCTGACACCGATCCGCACGCCTGTGCGCTCTACTATTACACGGAGCCGGGAGATCATATCGGATTCCATTACGACACGTCATATTACAAGGGCGCCCGTTACACCGTGCTCATGGGCCTGCTCGACCAATCACAGCAATGCCGGCTGGTCTGCGAGCTCTACAAGGACATGCCCGGCAAGCAGCCCGTGCATCTGGAACTGGCGACTGCGCCTGGTGATATGGTGATTTTCAACGGCGACAACCTTTGGCATGCCGTCACCCCGCTCGGCCAGCGAGAAGAACGGATCGTCCTGACGATGGAATATGTCACCAATCCGGAGATGGGGGCTTTCAAGCGTCTCTACTCCAATTTGAAGGATTCGTTCGCCTACTTCGGTTTGCGTGCCGTCTTCAAACGAGCGCTGCTATCAAACGTCAAATCCAGGCCGTAGCAGCCGGCTCACACGATAAATCGGTCTTTGAACAAAGCGCGGGA
>DASSBQ010000076.1:0-7017 GCA_035698625.1 Nitrospiraceae bacterium | reverse complement strand
CGGTACCACGATACCAATAGTTCGGGCCGTCTGGTGTCGCGTGTAATCAACGATGTCTCCCTGATGGCGAACGCCGTCGCGGGCGTGCTGAAGGACTTGTTTCAACAAGGCCTGACCTTTCTTGCCATGATGGGGGTGATTTTTTATCAGAACTGGAAGTTGGCGACGGTGTCCGTCATCGTCGTGCCGATCTCCGTGACCGTGATGGTGCGTATGGGCCAGAAGCTGCGCGGCTTGGCGACCCGCGGCCAGGAGCGCATGGGCGATATGGCGTCGACATTGCAGGAGGCGCTGGCCGGTATTCGCATGGTCAAGTCCTTTGGCCGGGAAGGAGAGGAGGCCCGCCGCTTTACGACCAGCAACAAGGAGTTCGTGCATACCACCATGAAAGCCATCCAGGTTTCTTCCCTTGGCTCTTCGCACATGGAAGTAATCGGCGTTCTGGGCGTGGCGGGCATCATCTGGTACGGCGGTTATTTGGTCATCCATGATGAGATGACCCCCGGGGCTTTTTTCTCTTTTCTGGCGGCGATGTTTATGGCCTATTCGCCGATCCGTCGCCTGTCCGGTGCGAACAATACCGTGCAACAGGCGCTGGCGGCGGCTGAGCGGGTATTCGGCGTGCTGGACATGGAGACGGAACAGGAAGCGAATAAAGGCCGTCTTGGGATTCCGGCTATCGCCAAGTCCTTGGAATTCCGCAACGTATCGTTTCGGTATGACGGCCATACCTTGTCGGCGCTGAACGAGGTGGACCTGACCATTCAAGCCGGGGAAATCGTTGCCTTTGTAGGAAGCAGCGGGAGCGGGAAGACCACGCTCGTGAGCCTGCTGCCGCGATTCTATGAGCCGACGCAGGGCGGCATTCTGATCGACGGAGTGGACCTTCGCGACTGCACCTTGGCATCCCTGCGCGCTCAAATCGGGATTGTCTCGCAGGAAGTGGTGCTGTTCGATGATACGGTGCGGAATAATATCGCGTACGGGCGGAGCGGCGCTTCGGATGACGATGTGATGCAGGCGGCGGCACTGGCCTACGCCCATGAATTCATTATCCGGCTTCCGGACGGATATAATACGTTGATCGGCGAACGCGGTCTGAAGCTCTCCGGCGGAGAACGCCAGCGGTTGGCCATCGCCCGCGCAATTTTACGCGATCCGCCGATTCTCATCCTGGATGAAGCCACGTCCGCGCTGGACACGGAATCGGAGCGGGTCGTTCAGATGGCGCTGGCGAACTTGATGCAGCACCGCACGACGTTGGTCATCGCGCATCGTCTTTCGACGATTCAAAACGCCGATCGCATCGTGGTGCTCGATCGCGGGCGCGTCATGGAGATCGGCTCTCACGATGAATTGCTGCGGCGGGGCGGCATCTACAAGCGGCTCTACTCCATGCAGTTTGCCGATGCGACATGAAAAAAGTACGATTTAGTGATTTGGTGATTTTGTGAAGTACGATCGTCTGATTTAGTAGAGTGAAGACTTCAACAGATCACATAAAAGTACGATTCGCGATGTGGCGATTGCGTAAAGTATGATCTTCCGATTGGTAAAGTGACTTCACTAAATCACCAGATCACCAAGTCTTACTTTGATGCCCCATGTTGAAACCGCTGGTTTCCAAAGCCAAACTGACCTGCGTTCCGCCGGTCGGCTATGGGCTGATCCGTTTTCTGGGCCACACCATCGGGATACGCGTGGAAGGGGCGCAGATTGTGGACGCGTTGCTCGCGCAAGGCAAGCGGATGATCATTGCCTTCTGGCATGCGCAACAATTGATGATGCCGCTCGCCTACCGGGGTTCGGAAGCCCATGTGCTTATCAGCCGGCATGGCGACGGAGAGTTGATCCACCGGATCATTGCCCGGTTTGGCCTGCGGGCCGTCAGGGGATCGAGCACGCGGGGCGGGACAGAGGCGCTCAGGGAACTGATCCGGCTTGGCCGATCGGGGGTCGACCTCGTCGTTACGCCGGATGGACCCAAGGGGCCCCGCCATGTCGCGAAACTGGGCGTCGTGCAATTGGCCAAGGTGACGCAGCTTCCGATCATCCCGCTCGCCTTCGGCTGCTCAAAAAAAAACTCTTCGCGAGTTGGGACCGATTCATTCTGCCGTATCCCTTCTCCCGCGGTGTCTTCTTATGGGGAGATCCTATTATCGTGCCACCGGAGGCCACCCCATCCGAGTTGGAGCAGAAGCGGGTTGAACTGGAGGAGACGCTCAATCGCATGACGCTTCAGGCGGATCATGCCGTGTTGCGGATATCCACGTGATTTGGTACGCCCTGTACAATGTGCTGCTTCTGCTGGCCTCGCCTGTCATTCTGATCGTCTTACTCGCCAAGGAACGTTGTCGCCGGGGATTGCCGGCTCGGCTTGGCTTGCGCCTGTCCCATCCCGGCGGAAGCGACTCCAATGTGCCCGTGATCTGGATTCATGCCGTGTCATTGGGCGAGGTGATTGCGGTGGCGCCGCTCGCGCGTGCGCTGCATGAGCGCTTCCCTCATTTCCGGATGATCGTCTCGACCGTCACGGAGACCGGGCGGGAAGCCGTCGAACAGCGCCTAACCGGTGTGGCGGAACACCGCTATGCGCCGCTGGATTTTTCCTGGGTCGTCGCACGGGTCGTGGATTGTTGGCAACCGCGGCTGTACCTGTTCGTCGAGACGGAGCTCTGGCCGAATCTGCTTCGGCTCTTGGAACGGCGTCGAATCCCGACCATCCTCGTGAACGGGCGGCTCTCGACGCGATCGTACGAGCGTCAGCGGATGGGCCTCGTGCGTCCCTTGTACCGGCGGATGCTGCGCTCCATTTCCTGTTGTCTGATGCAATCGGAGCGCGATGCCCGGCGCATCATCGACCTTGGTGCGGACCCGGCACGAGTCCTGCGCACGGGGAATATCAAGTTCGATCAGCCTGTGCCGCACAATGCGCCGGCTGATCAACGGCTCTCGCGCGCGTCGCTCGCCGTCGCGGAGGATGAGCGGCTCTTTCTTGCCGGCAGCACGCATCCCGTGGAAGAGGAGCAGTTGTTGAATTGCTATCGACAGCTGAGCCGCGAAGTGCCTTCCCTGGTATTGGCGCTTGCGCCCAGGCATATCGAACGGGCCGCGGACGTGGAAGCACTGGTTCACAAGGCGGGCTTGCCGGCCGTACGGCGCAGCGTAATCGCGAATCGAGGTTCGATCGAGCCAGCACGCGGGCCCCGCGTCATCATTCTGGATACCCGCGGCGAGTTGGCGTGGTTCTACAAGGAGGCGGTGGCGGCGTTCGTCGGAGGAAGCCTTGTCCCGGTCGGCGGGCACAATTTGTTGGAGCCTGCCGTATGGGGCAGACCGGTCTTTTTTGGGCCGTATACCGATCATTGCGCGGAGGTCGCGGATCTCTTGATCGCGGCGGAAGGGGGCATGCGAATTGAGAACGGCGACGATCTTGCTCGCCGAATGACCGTCGTGCTGAAGGATGAGTCCCGCTTGGCACGCATGGGACAGGCCGCTCGGCAGGTCGTGCAAGAGAATCAGGGAGCGCTCCAGCGGAGCCTCGATCACATCAGCGTCTTTCTACCCAATCCCGGTTCACCGCCCGACCCATCGGCCGGCCGGCTCCTCTTCACACTCTCGAGCCGCGGGTCATGATCGCCGGACGAGACCGCGCCGCGCTCACCCGATGTTTCCGCTGGCTGGGCTGGCCGTACGGATGGACGGCACAACTTCGCGCCTGGTTGTATCGCCGGCATTGGCTGCCGACGTATAGACTCCCGCGGCCCGTGATCAGCGTCGGCAATCTGACCGTCGGAGGAACCGGCAAAACGCCCGTCGTGATCTTTGTTGTGGAATGGCTCTTGGGAAAAGGCAAACGGGTTGCTATCCTGAGCCGGGGATATCGACGGCGGGCTTCCCAGCGGCCTCTCCTGGTGTCCGACGGCCGCCGGGTGCTTGCGGACCCGGACCACTCGGGGGATGAACCGTATCTACTCGCGCAACGTTGTCCCCAGGCGATTGTCGCGGTCGGTCCGGATCGATATCGGCTCGGCCGATGGGTGCTGGAGCAGTGTCCCGTCGATTGTTTTGTGCTGGATGACGGGTTCCAGCATTTACATCTGCATCGCGATCTCGATCTGCTCTTGCTGGATGTCACGGATGTCGCCGGGATTCAGGCCGTGCTGCCGGTCGGCCGGCTCCGCGAGCCTTTGTCCGCGGCATCTCGCGCCTCCGCTCTTCTCTTGACGCGGGCGGACAACGAAGTTCAGGCTGGTGCGGTTTGGGAATTGGTGAGACGGACCTGCAACCGGTTGCCCGAGCCGATGAGAGTCCTCTTCAAGGCCGATGAGCTGATCCATGTCGCGACCGGTGAGCTCCGCAGCAAGGCGCGCTTTTTGAAGAAGCGCGCCTTGCTGTTCAGCGGAATCGGGAATGCCGCCGCTTTTCATGATTTGGTCGCCGACTCGGGCATTACGGTGGTGGATACCGTCGTGTTGCCGGATCACGCGCGGTATGATCGTACCATTGTCGACGAGATCCGCACGCGGGCGAAGCGGGTGAATGCCCAACTTTTGGTTACCACCGAAAAGGATGCTGGGAAAATCGTGACGTTCTTGGACGGGGAAGTTCCGTGCTGGGCTGTGCGTCTGTACACCGATATCCCGGACGGACGGGAGCGCTTGGAGCGGTTGATCATGTCGGCCGCGGCCGCCTGTGCGACGGAGGTCTGTGCATAAAGATCGAATCAGACGGATCGTTATCCGTGGACCGAATTGGATTGGAGACGCCGTGATGAGCGAGCCGGCGATCAGCGCCGTGCAGCGCCTTTTTCCCGGCGCCGACATCACCCTGTTGGTAAAGCCGGCCATCGCCGAGCTCTTCGCCCATCATCCCGCGATCCATCGACTGTTGGTGTACGATAATCAGGGCCGGCACGCCGGACTCTCCGGCAAGTGGACATTGGCTCGTGTCTTGCGACGCCATCGTTTTGATTTGGCAATCCTGCTTCAGAATGCGTTCGAAGCGGGGTTGCTCGCGTTTTTGGCGGGTATCCCGCGCCGATATGGGTATGCGACCGACGGGCGCACGCTCTTGCTGACGGACCCGGTGGCGCCGGCCCCGCGAGAACCGTCTCACCACCAGGTGAACTACTATTGGGACCTGATGAAACCATTCGGGGCGGAGGGTTTACCGCCCGCCCCCAGGCTTGTGGTGACGCGACAGGAAGAACTCGCGCTTGCCGCCCGGCTGGCCGATGCGGGTGTTGCGCCATCCGATCTGTTGATCGGCGTGAATCCGGGTTCGACCTATGGAGGAGCCAAACGTTGGATCCCGGATCGGTATGCCGAGGCTGTGAACCGGCTAAGCGAACGATACGAACACGTTCGCCGCACTCGTATCGCGGTAGCTATTCTCGGGGCGAGGGGGGAGGAATCACTCGGCCGGTCCATCGCCGAGCGGATTCGGGCCAAATCGGTCGTCTGTTCCGGACAAACGACGGTGCGCGAATTGATGGCGCTGGCGAAACGATGTCAGCTCTTTCTCACGAACGATACGGGACCCATGCATATTGCGGCGGCGTTCAATGTGCCCACGGTGGCGGTATTCGGGCCGACCGACTGGCGGACCACCGCTCCGTTCGGCGGACAATTCCGGGTCGTCAGAAAGAAGGATGTGTCCTGCGCGCCCTGCCTGCTCCGCGAATGTCCGATCGACCATCGGTGCATGACCGGCGTCACGGTCGATGACGTCTATGAAGCGGCAACCGATCAGATGGACCGGGATGGTCCATGGCCCTCTGTCGCGGTGATTCCGGAATCGCGCAATTGCGAGATGTCTGACGCGAGCCAGCCTCTATCGGGTTTCACGGTGTTTCTCGATCGGGACGGCACGTTGAACTACGATCCGGGGTTCGTCAAGACGCCCGATGAATTGATCCTGCTGCCCGGGGTTCCCGAGGCGCTGGCCCGGTTGCAGCAAGCCGGTGCGCGTCTTATTGTGCTGACGAATCAATCGGGTGTGGGACGAGGGTTCTTTTCCTTGCGGGATCTGGAATTGATTCATGCCAGATTGCGGGAGGCGCTGGCTTGCCTGCAGGTAAGCCTGGATGCGATTTATTTTTGCCCCCATCATCCGCGCGAGGATTGCCCCTGTCGAAAGCCGCGCCGCGGCATGGTGGACCGCGCCGTGGTCGAGCGCCGTGTCGATCTGTCGCGATCCTATTTGATCGGAGACCAAGCGCGCGACATCGAACTGGCCTGTCTCGCGGGAATCCGAAGCGTGCTCGTCACGACCGGCCCTGCCGGCCGTCAACCATTGCCGGAACTGGAATCGAAGGGCATCGACCCCTGTCGAACGGTTGCGTCGCTGGCCGAGGCGGCGGACTGGATCCTAGAGGACGCCATCACGGGACGCCGGCCTTCAGCCGCGTTGCACATAACACCGCGACACCGGTGACCGATGGCGTCCCACCCCTACGTCCGTCGGATCCTGCTGATTAAACCCAGCTCGCTTGGCGATATTGTTCATGCCCTGCCCACTCTGGCGGCATTAAAAAACCGGTTTCCTTGGGCTGCCGTCACATGGGTGGTCAAACGACAGTGGGCGCCATTAGTCGAACGAGCCGAAGGCGTGGACCATGTCGTGGTTCTCGACGGCGGCCTTCAGGGCTGGCTCTCTCAGGTGCCGGCAATCCGTGCCGGGCGATATGATCTGGTGGTGGATCTACAGGGGCTTTTTCGGAGCGGCATCCTGGCTTGGTTGAGCGGCTGCCCCACGCGCGTGGGGTTTGCGAACGGCCGCGAAGGCAGTCCATTGTTTTACACGCAACGCGTCTTTGTGCCGACCGCCCGCATGCACGCGGTGGACCGCTACCTCTTGGTTGCAGAGGCACTCGGCGCGGCGATCACCACTCCGCCGAGCTTCTGTTTTCAGGAGCGGGAACAGGATGTACGGCTGGTTCGAGAACTCTTTCTGCGGGAGGGGTTGCCTGCGGATCAGCCCTGGTTGGCGATGAATGTGTCGGCGCGCTGGATC
>DASSBQ010000075.1:0-6309 GCA_035698625.1 Nitrospiraceae bacterium | reverse complement strand
AACCGAGGGCAAGCCTTGCGCGTCTTCCGAGTACCCAATATTTCCAGGGCACCGCGAGCGCATGAACCTGGTGCAAGGAGACACCGGCTTCACGCAGGCAATAACGCATGGCGTGGACAGGCAGTGCCGTCACATGGCGCTGCCGGACGAACCGCTCTTCTTCCGCTGCGGCGATGAGGCGGCCGTTCTCCAGTATTACTGCGGCGGCATCGCGCATGTTGGAGAGACCCAACACCAACATGCGGCGTAGAATAAATGACCTTCCTCCGGCTGGCAAGGCCGGCTCCGAGCCGGTTGCTTTCTTGCCATGAATCCGGTACGGTGCCTTCCCCAAGTACCGTCCCCCGTTTGATCCGGCTAACGAACCACCGCATGATCAAGACAGCCGATACGCCGCTCGCCTTGTTACTTCTGGTCGGTCTTCTGGCATCGATAGCCGCCATTGGATGCACCAAGCGGGTGGACCTCCCGGATATGGGTCAACCGTTACCCTACAGCGTAAGGTTGGAATTGTCCCCTTCGGTGACCGAGGCCGAGTTCGAGTATCTCGATAATTGCGGACACTTCCGGCCGATCCCCATCGGAACGGAACTTGAAGAAATCCTTATCGAAGCCGCTCATCGAATATTCACCAGAGTCGACATCGGGGGATCTCAGACGACGCCGACCGATTTGGTCATCCGCCTCGACCTTGTCGATTCGGAATTCACCATTCAAATGGACAATCAATATGATCGGCCACCGGCCATAGTGCGGTTCAGCGGGGTGGAAAGAATTTATGACTCCGCCGGAAACCTGCTCCGAGAACCCGACATTCAAGTCAGCCGGCGAGAGCGGGTCCGCATTGAACCGATGCAAAGAAATTGCGAATACATTCTCGATCCGTTCTTGCCCAACGCCATGACGGAATTCGCAATGCGGTTTGCAGCCGAAGCGCGGAGTACGTTCGTCTCCCCGGATCAAGCCGCTTCCCCGACCCAAATCGCACCGTCGGCAGCCGCGACGGGTATTGCGGCCGCTTCGGCGGCCGCTTCCGATGGAGCAGCTGTGCCGAGCGGACTGTCCTTTAAGGCAAAAGTGCTCGATGACAACAGTGATTTGGTGTTCGAAGGCGGAGAGCGACTGCGAGTCCATCTCGATATCGTGAACGGAGGCACCCGGACCCTACCCAATGTATCGGCTTCTCTCACGGGGCATGAGGTGCTTCTTACTCATTTCCCCGCAACCACCTTGCCGGTCGGCCGGCTGGAGCCGGGGGATTCCAAATCGCTCGATTTTGTCGCCACTCTCCCCCAATCCATCCAGGCACAGCAAGCCGAGTTGAAGGTTACCGTCGGCGATGGAACGACTCGAATCGGACCGGCGGAACAGACGCTGGCGGTGACCTTACGTTCAACAGGGCCCGTCGTCGATGATGTCGACCAGGTTCCCGCGGCACCGGTCGGGTACCGACAACCCAATAACTATGTCATTTCGGTGGGACTGAGCGCCTACCGGGATCAGGGCGTCCCGGTGAGAAAATATGCGTCTGTCGACGCAGAAATAATGGCGAGCTACTTCAGGGTATTGGGCGGCGTTCCGGTCTCCAATATCCGGCTGTTACAGAATTCAAAAGCGCTTCGCCCGGACATCGAGGAAGCCGTTCTGGATTGGCTTCCATCGCGCGTCACCAAGGATTCCACCGTGGCGTTTTATTTTGCCGGACACGCGTTGGTGACATCCACGGGGGACACTTTTCTCATTCCCTATGAAGGCGGTCTGACTGCCACGCCGCGATTGTATCCGCTGAAGGATTTGGAGACCGCCCTTTCACGGCTCAAGGCCAAGCAGACGTTGTTCATTTTCGATGGGTCCGTTCTCAAGCCCGGCGGCGACCGACAAGGGAAAGGCACGTCTCCACAATGGAAAACATCCAATGGTTCCCTGATCCGCCTGATTGGTACCAGTGGGACCGGCAAGAGCTTTGAGTCCGACGAGCTGCGCCACGGCATCTATACCTATTATCTGCTGCGAGGACTCCGGGGAGAAGCGGACGCGGACCGAAACGGAGAAGTGACGCTGAAGGAGCTCACTCTCTATGTCAATGACAAGGTCCTTCCCGCCGCGCGCGCCTCCTTCCATCAAGACCAGCGCCCTCAAGTCGTTCCATCACTCCGCGCGGGCGATCGATCCGCCGATGTTGTGCTGACCAAGCCACCATCCGCTGCCGGAACGAAAAATCCTTAATCTTGGGAAGGCTGCCTTCCTGATAATTTCACCCGCCCGCCCGGGCAGCCTTTTTTACCCTCCGCATCCCCCGGCTGCTCCGCAGCCGATTGCCCGAGACGCTGCCTTTTCCCAAGTTGATCCGCCGCATTTCCAGTGATGCAAAAAAGAAAGGGGAGGAGAGGATGTCCTCTCCGCCCCTTTTGAAGACCCTTAGGTCCGAAAATGCTTATTCGCCTCCCTTACAGAAGCTCCGCTCATAATTGATGATGGTCCAGGCTTCCTCTTCCGTGATCGCGGCCGGAATCAACGATACCATGCCCGTGCCCGGGCTGCCGTTCTTGATCACCCAGAATAGTTCCCCGTCCTTCCGCTTCTTATGGAATTTGCAATTGGTGAAGTTGCGCGGGCTCGGATTCAGAATCGCACCCGCCGGGCCGTCGCCTTTGCCCTCTTTTCCATGACAGTTAAAGCAGGTGCCTTTGCCCTCGTACAAGGCCTTGCCCTTGGCAATGTTTTCCGGGGTCGAAGCTACCGGATTTTTCATCGCTTTGGCATCAGAAATCTGATCCGGAGCAACGCGAGGCTTGAGCGGGTCGCGTTCTTCGGCTCCAACCACCGTCGCAGACAACAACATAAGGGCCGCTGCAACTCCCAAAGACTTAGAAAGATACCCCATCACCACTCCTCCTTTGTGTTGAACCCACTGCGTGAACAGAATATACCGGCTAACCGGATGTCCGATGACGAAAATATTTTAAACAGAGCGAACAAACGCGCGAACTATAGCAATCACTTTTCAGCTTTGTCAAGGGAATGAGCGCGCCACACCCTTTACTGCTATGGACTTCCGAATCGCCGTTCATCGTATGAATGCTGATAGTGATTCGGCCCCATCGCCGCGTGTCTCAAGCGTCGTGCCAGAAATATCCTGACGTCCCAATTCATATTTCCCAAATAGTTACAGCAATCATGACAACACGCGTGCCGCATGGACGAGGCCGCAGCGACACCTTTGTGCCCCACGTTCTCCACACCCGCCACAAGAGACCCGTGGGCCGGCGGATTGTTCTGTATCGGATCAGATCACCGAACGAGCGGAAGGATGGTCAAAGCTCGCTGGCAAGAGAAAGAACGGATAAAAAAAGGAGGGTCATCGCTTCAGCACCACATCTCGCACCACCTTGCCGCTTGGGCCAAAAGGCCGTTGCGGTTTGCCGTTGAGTTCAGCGCGGACGCCGCCCGCGTTACCCAAGGTGACCATGAACTGATCCTGAGCTTTCCATTGCGCTCGCTGTCCTGGTCGCAATAGGGCCTCCTGAGGACTACCCGCATCGATTTGTACGACAACCCAACTCAACTCAGTGGCCTCTAAGTCGAGTACCAGCGGTTCATCGGAATTGACCGGTCCATCGACGGACAGCCCGGCCAGGGGTCCCTCCGACAAGCCGCCGGACGGCATAGCGGGGGAAGGTATCGAGTCGGCGGCGCGGGGCGTCGGCGCAGCCGGAACGGGCGGGGTCTTCTCGGCCGGCGGATTCACAGGAATCGGAGGCGGCTCCGGCAATTTGGCGGTGGTCGGCGCTTTATCATTCTGCGCCTCGGTTCGCGACGGGATATTCTGGCTTTCCTTGATCGGCTGGGATTTCTTACCGAGCGGAGGCGCATCCGACGCGGCACGACGAACGACGACGGACGATTGTTCCCGACTCAACAGGAAAATCAGCGTCAGTACGGCGATCATAATCGCGATCGTCACCGCCTTACGGTTGGCGCGCCGCCGCCGGTCCTCTTCCACCTGCCGTTGTCGCAGTCGCTCCCGCTCACCCTGCTTGTCGTAAAAAGAGCCGGCCGATTGCGCAAATCGATGAATCGCATCTTCTTCGTCCAATCCCAGCGACCGCGCATAGGAACGGACAAAGCCGCGGGCGAAAACCTGATCCGGCAATTTGGCAAAGTTCCCGTCTTCGAGCGCCTTGACGAAATCGGAGCGGATCCTCGTTTTCGACGCCACTTCGTCGATCGTCAGACCTTTAGTCTCCCGGACTTGTCGAAAGAATTCGCCGACAGATTCCATAGGCCCTGCTTAGGGTTTGATCCGGGCCAGCAATTCCTTGGCCGCGGCCGCATACTCGCCGTCTTTGTCGAGGGTCGAGGCTTTCATTAGCGCCTCGCGTGCACGCACATCAAACCCAAGTTGGTGGTACACGCGTCCAAGTTCAAGTTGGAGCCTCGCCTGGGGAATATTCGGAGGATTCACCGTAAGAGCATCCTCCAACACTTCCATGGCTCCTTGGGGATCCCCTTCGTGAAGCATGGCACGGCCCAAATGGAATCGCGCCAGATCCGGGGTCGCATAAAGCGGATTGCTGAGCGCCCGACGAAAGGATGTAATCGCATCTTTCCACTCTTCCTGATTGGCAAGGACCTGTCCGAGATAGGTATGAGCTTCGGAATAATCAGGATCGATACGAATGGCCTCTCGGAACTCTTCTTCGGCCTGCTTGGACTTTCCTTGAATCGCATACACATGCCCGAGCCCGTAGTGAGCCTCTTTATTGTCCGGATTCAACTGAACGGCCTTCTGAAACGAGACGTAGGCCTGTTGCTGATCGGTACCGAGGCGGGCCAACCCTTCTTGATAATATCCTTTGGACTTGCGGATATTCTCTTCGCTTGCGCATCCAGGTGCCAACAGAAGTACCGGCATCAGAGCCCAGAGAAGCGCGACCGTTATTTTCGCTCGACTCAGCATTTCCACATCCTCGCCTGCCACATCATTCCCGACCGGGAATATCCTCAAAGTGCGTCAGCTGCTTAAATGAGCGGAATCGTTCTTCTATTTCTTTGTAATCCAGGATCTTCAAACGGTCAAGACTAAAGGCTTCAACGGCAAAGGACGCCATGACGCTGCCGAAGATAATGGCCTGGCGAACGGCCTGTGCCGACCGATTCCCCGTGGCGGCAAGGTAGCCGAGAAACCCGCCTGCAAAAGTATCTCCGGCCCCGGTCGGATCTCTGACTTCCTCCAGCGGATAGGCCGGGGCCCCGAACACCTGTTTGTCGTTGAATAATAAAACACCGTATTCTCCGCGTTTGATGATGAGATGTTTGGGCCCTCGACCGAGGATCTTGCGAGCCACCTTCACGAGGTTGGGATCGCCGCCCAACGCCCGCGCTTCACCGTCGTTGATCAACAACACGTCAATCCGTTCCAGCACCTTCCACAATGCATCTTGTTTGCCGTTGATCCAAAAGTTCATGGTATCGCAGGCGACAAGCGCCGGCCGCTTGACCTGTTCCAGCACACCGAGCTGCAATTCCGGATCGATATTGCCGAGAAACAGGACCTCCGGCTCGCGATATTGCTCTGGAATTCTCGGCCGAAATGTCTCAAACACGTTCAGTTTTGTATCTAACGTGCGCGCTTCATTCAATTGATGCGAATACTCGCCTTTCCATCGAAAGGTCGTTCCGGGCCGGCGTTCGAGACCCGCCAAGTCAACCCCGCGGCTTTGGAGGAATTTCACATGCTCATCCGGAAAATCCTGCCCGACCACCGCGATCAAATCGACGCTCGTAAAGTAGCTGGCGGCCGTGGAGAAGTACGTGGCCGATCCCCCCAGCACTTCAGTCACTTCCCCAAACGGCGTCTTTACCGTATCCAGCGCAACCGATCCCACCACCAACAACTTGCCCATAAGATTCGCGCTCCCTATTGTGTTCGCCGAAGATATCGATCGATGAGAAGACCGACGCGCTTCCTGGCCGCCGGGCCGATCCGGGCGGGCGGGGTGACGATCGCATCGCGCAACGCCTCATTGCAGCCGCAGGTACTTGCCGCGCCCAGATCGGGAATCACCTTGCGCAACAGCTGCTTGGCAAGCGCCACGTTTCGGTGCAGCGTCGCCAGTATCCCCTCGACCGTGACACATTCTTCCGTCTCGTGCCAGCAGTCATAGTCGGTGACCAGGGCCAGCGTGGCATAACACAGTTCCGCCTCGCGCGCGAGCTTGGCTTCCGGCATGTTGGTCATCCCGATGACATCGACTTCCCAGGTCCGATACAGCAGAGACTCAGCCCTGGTGGAGAATTGGGGCCCCT
>DASSBQ010000074.1:0-3507 GCA_035698625.1 Nitrospiraceae bacterium | reverse complement strand
GGCGGCTCTTTTTCCGATGAAAGCGGTTCGCGCAACCGACCCCTTACTGATTCCCTCGGAATCCTGCCGACCGATCCTCGATGGTTCTCGCAATGGCTCCTCCTTTCTATTGCGCCTTATCCGGTGTCCTTTCTGCGGGCAGGGAGATCGCTCCGTCGCCGGCTCGCCGCCCGTGGTTCCCTCCGGCATGACAGAATGTCGCCCGCAGGCAGACGACCACACTCTCGCGGCATCCGGATAGACGACACTAAGTATTGTCTCTAACTCTCTCATGTCGGCGGCGGATGCTTATACCACGTCTCAAAAAAAACTCCACAAAAAAATCGGCGGCCTTTCATTTTCTGCGTTCATCAAAAGGGTTTGTACGTACTTACGGCCTGCCTGGATGAGAAAGAGGCGAATGCTCGTGCGGCTTCGTATCGGACGGGAAGGCTTGTGTCGGGGCGTTGGACTGAAGACCGATTCCGGAAATGCAGGTTCAGGCCCAACGGCGGAAACCGGAGTCCGACCAAGGAAGGAGATTGTGCAGGGACCGTCGGGGGGAACGAATGACCGGCGGGAAAAGGACTAGCGAAGCGGAACGGAGGCCGGCACCTCAGGATGTCCGTCGATCATGCGGCGCTTCGTAGAGACAACGCGCGGATGGTGCCATAAACCGATGCACCGGCACACCGAGTCGGGAGAGACTTTCTTTTCGGCCGCTCGGCGGCATACTCATGCCGCGTCTAAATGCCCATGACACGCACACCGTGCCGTGCCCTGTTTTTGCGTCCATCGATCCGAAGATCGTCCAACTTGACCCGATTCACGTTAATGACCTGATCGACAATGTTGCCGCACGCAAAACATTGCCAGGCGCCTGAGCGGTCGGATCCCCGACCACCGCCCCAATCCCGCAATTCGACCGGAAACATGAGATTATCGCAACGACAACAGTGCATATCACCTCGACAGATGGATGAAGGTTCACAGCCTGCGACCGGCGCCCGCGGCGCATTGCTGATCCGATCAGCCGGTCGGCGGCCAACAATTACAGCCGTTGAATCGATGGTCGCAGGCGCATGGTAGGAAATACTAAGCCGATCCCATACTAGGAAAGGCCCTAGTGTCTTCGTATTCCTGCCCTAGCGTGTCGCTCTCGTGTTTTCCGGGAGAACAATCAGGAGGCGGCGCCGTTCGGAATACAATACACGGAGAGGCCGGCGTCTAGAGGAGCCGGCGCGATCAGAGGTCTCATGAGCGGGACAATGAAGACAAACTTGAATCCGGACCTCCTCATTCGTCATTTCGCTTTAAGGTGTTCCATCAAATCCTTCCGCAATTGGTCCGCATTGACGAAGTGCACCGTGTGCATGTGCAACCGCCGAGCCGGTTCCAGATTCTCCGGCCGGTCATCGATAAAGACGCACTCTTCCGCCGGCCGCTGCGTCAGTTGCAAGGCGAGTTCGTAAATCTTGATATCCGGCTTTCTGACCCCAAGGTAGCAGGAACTGAAAAAACACCGAAAATACCGGCGCAAATCGAAACGCTCGATGCGATATTGATTGATCGGCAACGACTCATTATTCAACGCCGCCATGAAGCAGTTTGGATCAGTGGCGAATGTCTCGGCGACCCGAAGGACATCGGGATACGGTTCCGAGCGTGAATACATGAACTCTCGAAAGGCGTCTCTCGTGAACCCCTGCGACCGGAAAAATAATGTTTCGGTCATATACTCCTCCAGCCCCATGCGGCCGCTGTCAAAAGCATTGATCACGCGGGCATGCCGCCCTTCAAAGTCGGCCGAGTCGAATTGGAACCGCTGCGCCGCTTCGGCCCGGGCATGCCGATCCCAACCGTTCGTCAACAGCACGCCCCCGACATCCCAAAAAAGAATCATCGCATACCCCTCTCCAGGCTCATCTGCCTCTGGCCGGATTCCCGCACAACTGTTTGATTTGTTATTCGCTTTCCTTTGTCTCCGACTATCATCCGAGAAAGTGACCAACCTGTCTTTCAGGCTCTTATTGCTGACGGAGCCCGGCCAAACAAGAGAGAGTCTCGCGCGCAATGGCGGACTCTTCGTCGACCCCGGCCACGAAGACGGCGGGTGCAGAATCGGACCGACTGATCCGCGTAATCGTTCCGCTCTCAAGCCGCGTGATCGCCTCGTTGGCATCTTCATCCAAGATCACGCCGCACCACTTCATCTTGGAACAGATCCGCGACCGGATCCCGGGCGCATGCTCTCCGATGCCGCCGCTGAATACAACGGCGTCGGTACGGCCGAGCACGGCCAAATATGCCCCCAGATATTTCCGGACCCGATAACCAAAAGTTTCGACCGCCAAGCGCGCGCCTGGATGTCCGTTCCGTTCGGCTTCCAGGAGGGTCGCCATATCGGAGGAGAGTCCGGAAAGACCCAGCAGCCCCGATTGCTCATTCAGCATTCGTTCAACTTCCGCACAGGAGCGATCGGTGACACGCGCCAGGAATCCCACCAGTGCGGCGTCGATATCGCCGCATCTGGTTCCCATGATGAGACCCTCGAGGGGCGTGAAGCCCATCGAGGTATCGACGGACCGGCCACCGCGGATGGCGCTTGCGGAACAGCCGTTCCCGAGGTGCAGCGTAATCAGATTGACCGTGCCGATGGGTTTGCCGGTCGTTTCGGCATACAAGGCGGTGGAAGATCCGTGGGCCAACCCATGAAATCCATACCGGCGGATATGATACCGTTCGGCGAGACCATGGGGAAGAGCATAGGTCCGGGCATAATCGGGGAGATGATGATGAAAGGCCGTATCAAAGACGGCGACCATCGGCGTCTGGTCTCCCAGGAATGCCCGTGCTTCGCGGATACCGGCCACGGAGGCGGGATTGTGTAGAGGCGCGAGTTCCGCCAGTTCATCCAGGCGGGACAAAAAACGCTGGTCGATACGGGTGGACTCCGTAAACCAGTGCCCCCCATGAACGACCCGATGACCGACTGCCTCGATTCCCTTGGCAGAAACCTGGTGCAGCAGGCGGCGGACCGCCTCCTCATGCGTCTGAATATCGACGGTTTGGTGGATTGGCGTCGCTCCACTCTCACGTTGCTTCACGGCGGCCCGCGAACCGATGCCGGTCACCGCGCCAGTAAATAAAACGGCCAAAGGAATGAAGCCGTCCGACCCCGAGGTCGCGGGTGCCTCAAACAGAGCACACTTGACGGAGGAACTCCCGCTGTTGATAGCCAGAACTCTCATTGGTGGAGATTCAACTGATGTGATCGAGCCGCGGACGGAATGACCCCGCCGACCCGCGAAGGTTCCCTACCATACATACCAGCTTTGATAGAGATTGCGTTATCGCGCCGCGATTTTTTCAAGAAGATCGCAGATTTTTTCTCTTTGACTCACCCGCCCCTGAAAGGGGTACAATAAGCCTCCGGACCCGTGAAATCCCTAGATCTTTAACCCGCGTACTAGGTGACCTGATGAAACCTCGAGTGATCATTGCAGACGACCATGCTCTTGTCGCAGA
>DASSBQ010000073.1:0-4293 GCA_035698625.1 Nitrospiraceae bacterium | reverse complement strand
GGTGTACTTGTCTTTCAACTTGAAAATCAGTTCTTCGATCTTCGCCGTCGCAATGGGATCCAGGGCCGAGCAGGGCTCATCCATCAGAATTACATCCGGTTGCACGGCCAGCGCCCGCGCAATGCAGAGCCGCTGCTGCTGTCCGCCGGAAAGGCCGACGGCGCTGTGGGACAGGCGATCTTTCACTTCGTCCCAGAGGCCGGCGCCTTGCAAGCTCGTCGTGACCAGGTCGTCGAGCACGCTTCTGCCGCGGATCCCATGCAGACGCGGCCCGTAGGCGACATTGTCATAAATGGATTTCGGGAACGGATTGGATTTCTGAAAGACCATCCCGACTCGCTTGCGCAGCGCGTTGACGTCCACCCCGGCGTCATAAAGGTTGGTGCCGTCCAGCTCGATGCGGCCATTCAAACGGGCTCCTTCGACCAGATCGTTCAGGCGGTTCAGGCATCGCAGCAACGTCGATTTCCCGCAACCGGACGGTCCGATAAACGCCGTGACCGTATTCGAACGGACCGTCATCGTCACATGAAACAGCGCTTGCCGGGTGCCGTAGAAGAAGTCCAGATTGCGCACGCGGATTTTGGGATTGATGTCGAGGCTCGTCGCCACCGCGGTCGCCTCCTTGTCGGTTCGCCGCGCGCCGAGGCGCGCTTCTGTGGCCAAGACCGGCCGCTCCATCTGCAACATCGATAATTGGTTCTCCATGACAGCTCCTTCACGTGATTACACGGCCTGCGCTTACACCGCCGAGGTCGCAAATCGCTTGCGGAGTCGATTGCGGACCATGACGGCGACAAGATTGAGTGTCACCACGACGACGATCAAGGTCAGGGTCGTCATATAGACCATGGGTTTGGCCGCTTCGACGTTCGGTGATTGGAAGCCCACATCATAGATGTGGAAGCCGAGATGCATGAACTTCCGATCCAAATGGAGAAATGGAAACGCGGCATCCAGAGGCAGCGATGGAGCCAGTTTCACCACGCCGGTCAACATCAGCGGCGCCACTTCGCCGGCCGCGCGGGCCATTGCCAGGATGAGGCCGGTGAGGATGCCGGGCAGCGCGCAGGGCACGATCACATGGCGGAGCGTTTCAAACTTGGTGGCGCCCAGACCGATGGAGCCTTCCCGGAACTCGCGCGGCACCGAGGAGAGGCCTTCTTCGGTGGCCACGATGACGACGGGGACCGTCAGCAGCGCCAGGGTCAGCGACGCCCAGAGAATCCCGCCGGTACCGAAGGTCGGATTCGGCAGCGCCTCGGGGAAGAAGAGCCGGTCGATCGTCCCTCCCGTCGCATAGATGAAACAGCCCAGACCGAAGACGCCGAAGACGATCGACGGCACGCCCGCCAGATTGTTGACGGCAATCCGGACCATCCGCACGACAAATCCCTGCTTCGCGTATTCGCGGAGATAAACGGCGGCCATGACCCCGAACGGCATCACCACGATGGTCATGAGAAAGACCATGAGGACGGTTCCAAAAATCGCCGGGAAAATTCCGCCTTCGGTATTGGCTTCGCGAGGCTGGCCGGACAGGAATGCCCACAGATTGTGCATGTAGTCGAGGAGCTTTGCGTCGAGGCTCATTGCATTTGTAGGGGAGACGGCGATGATCTGCGATAAGGGAATCTGGACCTCCCGCCCGTCGGACAGCTCCAAACCGATCCGGTATTGCGCCTGGCTCTTGTACAGAGTTTCGAGCTGCGTCGTCTGCTCCTGATAGAGCTCTTCAAGCGCCGAGATTCGGCGTTTCCATTCTTCATCGCGAGCCGCCTCATTGGGAGTCATGGGTCCATCGAGCGTCAACGCGCGGCGTTTCAGCCTGAGCGTTTCGATCTCATGATTGATGGCGCCGATCCGATCATGCTCGATATCGTCGATCGTTCGCTGGGTCTCTCCGGCGTGCGCGAGCATCACCTGCAAGGCGGGCCAAAGCCGGTCTTCGGTGCGATTGGCGCCCGGGCCGTCATGCAGCGCCACAATTCGTCCAAAGGCCGGCCCCCACTCGCGACGCTCGATCCTGATCACATCCTCGGGCGCGTGCCTGGTTTCAATGGCCGATTCGTCGATCCATTTGAAATCGAATCCGAACGCATCGCGGTTGCCGATTCGCATGCGAATACGGGCCTGTCCTTCGGGACGGGCACGGGTTTCGGAGCCGGGAATGATTTCGCGCCCTGTCATCTGGCCGATGAATCGTTGGCCGTCATGCAGGCGCAGTTCCTCAATAGGCTGCGGCCAGAACTGTCCGAGGCCATGCACCATGATCAAGCCCAACAGGCCGGCGATCATGAGCAGGCTGATCGCCACGCCGGACGCCGTGAGCCAGACGAACAGTTCACCGCTTTTCCAAAAACCTTTCATGCGTCTCTTCCGGTTACGCCGACGTATACTTCTCTCGGAGCCGTTGCCGGACCACCTCAGCCACGGTATTGACGGCGAATGTCAGGATGAACAACAAGAGCGCCGCCAGGAACAGGACACGATAGAGTGTGCCGCCGTGCGGCGCTTCGGCAATCTCCACGGCGATATTGGCCGACAACGTGCGGAAGCCGTTGCTCCAGCTCCAGTCGAGGATCGGCGTGTTGCCCGTCGCCATCAACACGATCATGGTTTCCCCCACCGCGCGTCCGAATCCGATCATGATGGCCGAAAAGATTCCGGGGCTGGCCGCGAGCAGCACCAGGCGGAGAACGGTCTGCCATCTCGTCGCCCCCAATGCGAGCGAGCCGGCGATGAGGTGCTTCGGGACGTTGGACATCGCTTCTTCGGCAATACTATAGATGATGGGGATGATGGCGAATCCCATCACGATGCCGACGACGACCGCGTTGCGCTGATCGTAATGGACGCCGAAACTGTCCACGACCCACTGTTTGAAGTCTCCGCCGAACAGCACGGCTTCAATCCGCTCATTGCTCGCTAAGCAGAGCCAGATTGAGCCGGCGAGGAGCGGCATGAGCAGGAGCGCCTCCGTCCCCGGACGGAGACGCTCGCGCAGCCTTGACGGGATACCCGACCACGCAAATGACACGAGGATGACTACGAACGGCAGAACAATAAACATGCCGACCAGCGCAGGGAAGAACCGTTCGAGCAGCGGCGCCAGCCAGAGGCCGGCCAGAAATCCCAGGACGACCGTGGGGAGCGCGGCCATGACTTCGATCATCGGTTTGATGGTTCCGCGGAGATCGGGATGCATGAACTGGGATGTGAACGCGGCGCTCAAGATGGCCAAAGGCACGGCGAGAAACAGCGCGTACATCGTGCCCTTGAGCGTGCCGAAGGCGAGCGGCATCAACCCGTATTTCGGTTCGAATTCATCGGAACCGGATGACGACTGCCAGACATGCTCCGGGCCCTCATAACCCTCGTACCACACCGACCCGAACAGGGTCTGGAACGTAATGTCCGGAAACGGGTTGCGCACCTCATACAACGCCAACTGCCCTTGCCCGTCCAAGACGACGAAGCCATCGGATTTGGGCGCGAAGGAGACGGCGCGGATGGCGGATTCAGCGGCGGGCACCCTGAGCCAGGTTTGCTCGGACGTCGCATAATGTACAAAGACTTGGCCAGCTTCATCGGCCGTCACAAAGCCTTTGTCACGGGTGGACGGAGAGAAAGCCGTCACCGGCGCTCGATGGGAGGCAAAGGCATGCATCCGTTCGAGTTGAAAACGGCCTAGACTTCCGGGCATGCGGGTGAGTCCCCATGCGGAGACTTCTCCGTCTCCAGTCGTCACGATGAGGCTGCGATCACCATTCAGAAATCCGATCGCCGTAATCGGTGTTCCTTCCTTCGCGACGCGGTAGACCGTGGGAGAATGGCGCGTCTCGGCGCGCCCGGGGTGGGCGGGTGAAAATTTGGCCGAAGAGCGCGTCTCGGCCGCCTCCTTCTCCTTCAAATCGAAATGATATATCAGTCCATTCGCCGTGCCGGCGTAGAGGTTTGCCAGTGAGGCATCCAGCGCGAGTTGAGTCACAGGTCCATCGAATCGGTGAAGCTCCCGTGCCGGGATCGCCTGTTCGCCCTCCCCATCGGGAAGGGTGATGAAAAGCAGCGTTCCTTGTGTCGTCACAACAGCCAGCCCATCTCCTGTCGTTCCCGTCCGGTATGCGAGCGCGGCGAGGGGTTCGGAACTGATGTGAAACGAACCGGACGTCCGTAATAACGGCCGGCGCATCCGTTCTCCTGCGTCTGAAAAACTGGTTGCCACGCCCATTTTGAACGGAACAATCCTTCCGTCTTCGGTCCCTGCCACATACCGGCTCGAACCGACTCCAC
>DASSBQ010000072.1:0-6355 GCA_035698625.1 Nitrospiraceae bacterium | reverse complement strand
CCAGAAAGTCGTCGTCGCGGCCGAGGTGATGGTGATCCCGCGCTCCTGCTCCTGCTCCATCCAGTCCATGGTCGCGGCGCCCTCGTGCACCTCGCCCATCTTGTGCGTTAAGCCCGTGTAGTACAGAATACGCTCGGTCGTAGTCGTCTTGCCGGCATCGATGTGCGCCATAATGCCGATATTTCGAGTGCGCTCTAATGGTGCTTGCCTTGCCACTATGACCTCACAAAAACAATCGTGCTGCAGTCCAAGCCGTCACAAGCTGCGACACAGGGGGCTGACGCGAGGATATCGCAGCACGGCCCAACTGCAGCACGAAACAAATCTACCAGCGGTAATGCGCAAAGGCCTTGTTGGCCTCTGCCATACGATGCACGTCTTCCCGCTTCTTAACAGAAGCCCCCGTATTATTCGACGCGTCCAAGAGCTCGGCAGCCAACTTGTCCTGCATGCTTCTCCCGCCGCGCGAGCGGGAATATTCGGAAATCCACCGGAGAGCCAGCGACACTCGACGACTGGGGCGAATCTCCACCGGCACTTGATAAGAAGCTCCGCCTACACGCCTGGACTTCACCTCAACCACCGGCTTGACATTATCGATTGCGGCTCGAAAAATTTTCATCGGATCTCCGCCGCCCGTCTTTTCCTGAATGAGGTCAAACGCTCCATAACAGATCCGTTCGGCCGTACTACGCTTCCCGTCCTCCATCAGGATATTCAAGAACTTTCCGATCAGCTTATCGCGGTACTTGGTATCCGGCAGCGCGTCACGATGTCCAAAAAATCTGCCCCGAGGCATGGTGCACCAATATGCTGGTTACTGTTCAGTAATATCTTGCCGCTTAACGAATCGATCGAAGCCCGAAACGGATCTACTTAGGTCGCTTGGCACCATACTTGGACCGGCCCTGCTTCCGATCCGCCACGCCAACCGCGTCAAGTGATCCCCGCACGATGTGATAACGGACACCAGGCAGGTCCTTCACTCTCCCCCCGCGAACCAGCACAATGGAGTGCTCCTGAAGATTATGGCCCACGCCAGGAATATAAGTAGTGACCTCTATTCCATTCGTGAGGCGAACCCGAGCGACTTTCCGCAACGCCGAGTTCGGCTTTTTAGGGGTGGTCGTATAGACACGAAGACAGACGCCGCGCTTTTGCGGACATCGCTTCAGCGCGGGACTTTTCGTTTTTGATTTGACGAGCGATCGCCCCTTGCGCACCAATTGATTGATAGTCGGCATGAAACGGTTCTCTTTCTAAAAGCAACGATGGCCTTGTGAATCCTGAGCAAAGCCGTCGGATTATAGAGATGTCGTAATGTCCTGTCAAGTCGCTACCGGCAATAATCGTTAACTTCCCGCGTCATCACCGGAAGGAGACGGTTCGCCTGCTTGACCCACCGCGACCGGCTGCTGAGAAGCATTCTCCAAGGCGCCTTCGGGCTTCGAACTTACGACAAATGTATCCCGGTACTCTTCGAACCCTGTGCCGGCCGGAATCAACCGCCCCACGATCACGTTTTCCTTGAGGCCGAGAAGGTCGTCTTCGCGCCCATTGATCGCAGCCTCCGTCAGGACACGCGTCGTCTCTTGGAACGACGCGGCTGAAATGAAACTGTCCGTCGTAAGCGCGGCTTTTGTAATGCCTAATAGAACCGGCTTTCCGAGGGCCGGCTTACCGTCCTTCGCGAGCACCCGGCCGTTTTCTTCTTCAAAGACCCACTTGCTGACCTGGCTGCCAGGCAGGAACTCGGTGTCGCCGGGATCTTCAATGCGCACCTTTCTCAGCATCTGCCTGACAATAATTTCAATGTGCTTGTCATTGATCGATACGCCCTGCAGGCGATACACGTCCTGCACCTCGTCCACGAGATACTTCTGCAATTCCTTCGGCCCGAGGACATCGAGAATGTCATGCGGATTAGCTGACCCATCCATGAGCGGCTCTCCCGCCCGAACCCAGTCGCCCTCATGCACGTTGACGTGCTTTCCCTTGGGAATGAAATATTCCTTCACGTCACCCATCTTGTTGTCGACCATGACTTTTCGCATGCCTTTGACGAAACCCCCATAGGACACCTCTCCGTCAATCTCGCTGATCACGGCCTGCTCTTTCGGCTTCCGGGCCTCGAAGAGCTCGGCTACCCGGGGAAGACCACCGGTGATGTCCTTTGTCTTCGTCGTTTCTCGGGGGATCTTGGCCAGCACATCGCCGGGATGCACCATCGCGCCTTTCTCGACAAGAATGTGAGCGCCGACCGGCAACAAATACCGTGCAACCGTCGCGGTGCTGCCGGTTATTTTTGCTGTCTTTCCACTCTCATCCTTGATGGAGACGCGAGGCCTGAGGGTCGCGCCGGACTGCTCAATGACCACCTTGCGCGAGAGTCCCGTCACTTCGTCAAACTCTTCCTTCATAGTGACACCTTCGAGGATGTCACCGTAGGCGACCTTTCCGCCAACTTCCGTCAAGATCGTCAGGGAGTAGGGATCCCACTCGACTAATTTTTGCCCGACTTCCACCCGATCGCCGTCCTTGATCTTGATTTTCGCTCCGTACACGACGGGATATTTTTCGCGCTCACGCCCGGTGTCGTCCACGATTGCAATCTTGGCATTGCGGTTCATGACGACCCATTCGCCCTCCTTGTTACGAACGGCTATCCCGCCATTGTGGAGATCGGCGTTTTTCTTCGCATCGAAACTCATGAACTTTATGTGACCGGCGTGCTTGGCCTCAAGCACGGTCTGCTCGACTACTTTGCTTGCCGTTCCTCCGATATGGAACGTTCGCATCGTCAGCTGGGTGCCGGGCTCGCCGATTGATTGAGCCGCAATGACGCCAACCGGTTCGCCTCTCTCCACCAACCGCCCGCGCGCGAGATCCCGCCCATAGCATAAACGGCACACGCCGCGCCGGGATTGGCAGGTCAAGACCGAGCGAATCTTCACCCGATCGACGCCCGCCTCAACCACGGCTCGCGCCTGTTCTTCATCGATCTCTTCGTTGAAGGACACAATCACTTCGCCGGTCACCGGATCACGAATATCTTCGGCCGCCAGACGTCCCAAAACCCGCTCCTCAAGCGGCTGAATGATTTCCCCGCCTTCGACCAGAGCGCTGACCACGATGCCGTCGGTGGTGCCGCAGTCTTCTTCGCTCACGATGACATCTTGCGCGATATCCACTAGCCGGCGAGTCAGGTAACCGGAATTCGCCGTCTTCAACGCCGTGTCCGCAAGACCTTTTCGCGCCCCGTGCGTCGAGATGAAATACTGCAACACGGTCAAGCCCTCGCGGAAGTTCGCGGTAATCGGCGTCTCGATAATTTCTCCCGACGGCTTGGCCATGAGCCCGCGCATGCCGCCCAATTGTCGGATTTGTTGCGAACTTCCCCGCGCGCCGCTATCGGCCATCATGAAGATGGGGTTGAACGATTCCAGCTTCGCCGGATCGCCCCCCGCCCCTAATTCCTTCATCATTTCATTGGCTACCTGCTCCGTGACATGGGCCCAAATGTCGATGACCTTGTTGTAGCGCTCGCCGTTCGTGATGAGCCCTTCGGCATATTGCTTTTCGATCTCATTGACTTCGCGCTGTGCCTTCCCGATCAGGTCTTCTTTTCGGGTAGGGATATGCATGTTATCGATGCATATCGACATGCCTGCCCTGGTCGCATACTGGAAGCCGAGATTCTTGATCTTATCCAAAAAGGTCACCGTCTCACGATGTCCCGCTTGCCGATAGACAGCGTCGATCAGCTTCGTCATTTCCTTTTTCGTCATCAACTTGTTGGCATCGGCAAAGGGAATGCTCGGCGGCAGAATCTCCGCCAGCAAGACTCGCCCCGTTGTCGTTTGCAGCAAGGACCCATTGATGCGAACTTTGATTCGGGCGTGCTCGGCGATCTCGCCGGCATCATAGGCGATGCGCACTTCCTCCGGCGAGCCGAACACTTTTCCTTCGCCCTTGACACCCACCCGCTCCTTGGTCAACCAATAACATCCGAGCACCATATCCTGGGACGGGACGGAAATCGGCTTCCCATTGGCAGGTGAGAGAATGTTATTGATGGACATCATAAGGACACGCGCCTCGATCTGCGCTTCCACGGATAACGGCACATGAACAGCCATCTGGTCACCGTCGAAGTCTGCGTTAAATGCCGCGCATACCAGCGGGTGCAGCCTGATGGCCTTTCCCTCGACCAGCACGGGATCAAAGGCTTGAATGCCGAGCCGATGCAGCGTGGGCGCGCGATTCAGCAATACCGGGTGTTCGCGAATGACTTCGTCAAGCACATCCCAGACCTCGGGACGCTCTTTTTCCACGAGCCGTTTGGCACTCTTGATCGTCGTTGCCGCTCCACGCTCTTCCAGCTTGTGGAAGATAAACGGCTTGAACAGCTCCAGCGCCATCTTCTTCGGCAAGCCGCACTGATGAAGCCGCAATTCCGGCCCAACCACGATGACGGTCCGGCCCGAATAGTCGACGCGCTTGCCCAGGAGATTCTGCCTAAACCGGCCCTGCTTGCCTTTCAACATATCGCTCAACGATTTGAGCGGACGCTTGTTGGGTCCACGAATCGCGCGGCCTCTCCGACCATTGTCGAAGAGCGCATCCACCGCTTCCTGAAGCATTCTCATCTCATTGCGAATGATCACGCCCGGCGCCTTGAGCTCGATCAGACGCTTGAGCCGGTTGTTCCGGTTGATGACCCGCCGATAGAGATCGTTCAGATCCGATGTGGCGAACCGACCACCGTCCAAGGGCACGAGCGGCCGAAGTTCCGGCGGCAGCACCGGGATGACATCCATGATCATCCATTCCGGCTTATTGCCGGATCGGCGAAACGCTTCGATAACCTTGAGCCGCTTGGCATATTTCTTTTTCTGAGCCGCCGACGCTGAGGCTTTCGCCTTGACGTGCAACTCTTCCCAGAGCACGTTGATGTCCTTTTTCCGGAGCAACTCTCGAATCGCCTCGGCCCCAATCCCGACTTTGAATGAACCGGCCCCGTACTCCGACTGCAAGGACCGCAGTTTCTCCTCCGAGACCAAATCCTGCTCGCTCATATTGGTCGAGCCGGGATCGACCATAACATAGCTTTCGAAGTACAGAATTTTTTCCAACTGCTTCAGGCTCATGTCGAGCAGTGTCCCGATCCGGCTCGGCACGCCTTTGAGAAACCAGATGTGCGCCACCGGAGCCGCCAGCTCGATATGCCCCATCCGCTCGCGGCGGACCTTGGACTGGATCACTTCCACGCCGCACTTGTCACAGACGATGCCGCGATGCTTCATGCGCTTATACTTGCCGCAATTGCACTCCCAGTCCTTGATAGGACCGAAAATTTTGGCGCAGAATAACCCGTCTTTCTCCGGCTTGAATGAACGATAGTTGATCGTTTCCGGCTTCTTGACCTCGCCGTACGACCATGACCGAATTTTTTCCGGTGATGCGATTCGAATCCGCATCGAGTCAAACGACACCGAATCACGCGGCTTCTCGAACAATGTGTATACGCCTTCCAAGGTTTTACTCCTCCCGTGATGCTGGCATGGTCATTGCGACCGATTCCCAGCCTGCGGTTAGTCTTTCGACTTCACCAATTCGACGTCGAGGCCCAAACTTTGCAATTCCTTCACGAGGACATTGAACGATTCCGGCAACCCCGGTTCGAGATAGGGCTCGCCCTTCACGATTGCTTCGTACATGCGGGAGCGCCCCGGCACATCGTCGGATTTCACCGTGAGAAACTCCTGCAGCGTGGACGCCGCCCCATAGGCTTGCAACGCCCAGACTTCCATCTCTCCCAGGCGCTGTCCGCCGAATTGAGCCTTGCCGCCCAGCGGCTGCTGAGTCACAAGCGAATAGGGACCGATCGAGCGCGCATGAATTTTGTCATCGACCAAATGATGCAGTTTCAGTACGTACATGTATCCGACTGTGACGGGGCTCCCGAACGATTCTCCGGTTCGGCCGTCCACGAGATCCGTCTGGCCGCTGGCCGAAATTTTGGCCTTTTTCAACAGCTCTTTAATCTCTTTTTCCGAAGCTCCGTCAAAGACGGGGCTGGCAACCTTGATGCCGAGGGCTCTGGCGGCCCATCCCAGATGCGTTTCCAGAATCTGTCCCACGTTCATCCGGGACGGCACGCCGAGCGGATTCAGCACGATTTCGACCGGTGTTCCATCCGGCAAATACGGCATGTCCTCTTCCGGCAATACGCGGGAGACAACGCCCTTGTTTCCGTGTCGCCCGGCCATCTTATCGCCGACCTGAATCTTCCGTTTCATGGCGATGTAGACCTTCACCAGCTTGATGACCCCGGGCGGCAACTCATCGCCCC
>DASSBQ010000071.1:0-4473 GCA_035698625.1 Nitrospiraceae bacterium | reverse complement strand
AGGTACGAGATAGGCATCGGAAACGTCCGGCTCCGGCTTCTCTGCGCGGGCATGCGGAGTCGAGAGCACCGCTTCGATGCGGCATGCCAAATCGTCGAGGGATTGGCCACTCTCCGTTCCGCCATGACCGATCACTTCGATTTGGGTCCGGAAGCGCTCCACGATCTCTCGAAGCAAGGCGACCGTGCCGGGCCAGGTTTCTTCGGCCAGGGCGTTGGGGTCCTCGAGAAGCGTCTCGAGAAATTCGCCGAGCCGTCCAAGTCCGGGAAATCCATAGAGAAGCGCGGCTCCCTTGAGCTTGTGTCCGATGGTCTGATGCCCGCGCATTTCGTCCGGCGCCGGGTACGGCTTGCCGGACGGGTACAGCACGGCAGACAGCATGGCCATGTCATCACCGGCCTCCGCCACGAAGATGCCGACCAGTTGCTCCCGATCGAAATCATTGCTCATCGGAACACTCTATTCTGAGCGGTGACAAGGCTGCCGCTCTCTTGGACCTCGACTAGACAATCTTGAATTGTGATACTGAACTGGTGAGACCCTCGGCCAGCTTGGCCATGTCTTCGATCGTGAGTCGCGTCGAGTCCGTGGCCTTCTGGGTGGCGACTGCACCGCCGGTAAATTCCTTAATCGCTCGTCCGACTTTATCGGTGGAAGCCGTTTGCTCGGCCGCGGAACCGGCGATATTTTGAGCGAGTTCCGACGACCGCTGGGCGATGGTCGAAATTTCCGAGAATACGTCGCCGGTCTTCAAAGCCGATGCCGATCCTGCTTCTACAGCCTGTGTTTCGTGTTCCATCGCCACGACGGCATCCTGCGTTTCGGTCTGAATCACTTTCACAAGATCCGCAATTTCGCGCGTCGCCTGAGTGGAACTCTCCGCCAGTTTGCGGACTTGATCCGCGACAACCGCAAATCGGGCGCCTGCTTCACCGGCTCCCGCGGCTTCGATCGCCGCGTTGAGAGCCAGCAGGTTCGTTTGATTCGCAATGTCTCGAATGGTGGACACGATTTGTGAAATTTCGAGAGAACGGTCTCCAAGGGCTTTGACTTGCTTGGACATGCGTTGCACCGCGGACCGGATACTGTGCATGTCGCGCACGGTTTCCTGCACCGCGACGTTGCCGCGTTCGGTCGCGGCCAACACCTGCTTGGCTGATTCCGATGACGCGCCGGCCGTATCGGCGACCTGGCGCATGGACATGGCCAATTGTTCAACGGCGCTGAGCGTCCGAACCGATTCTTCCGCCTGGTGGCGGGCCGTTCCGGACATCTGGCCTGCCGAATCGCGCAGCGATCCCGCCGATTTGTTGACGCGCTCCGCCGCCTCGCGAACTTGCTTGAGCAGTTGCCCGAAGCGGGCGATCATCAAGTTGAATGCGTCGGCGAGGTTGCCGAACATATCCGCCGTCACTTCGCCGCGTTTCGACAAGTCTCCTTTGCCGACCTCCGAGACAAGCACGAGGAATTGCATCAACCGCTTTTGCATGACGTCCCGCTCTTCCTCGGTTTGCACCAGGGCGGTGATTCGATCGAGCATGGAGTTGAAGGCCTTGGCCATCTGTCCCAACTCATCCTGCGAATGTACCTTGGCGCGGGCTTGGAGGTTGCCGCTGGCCGCTTGGGTCGCCACATTGGCGATATGGCTGATCCCGCGTGCCAGAAAGCGGGCCATCAGATATCCGACGCCGAATCCCAGCGCGACTGCGACGAGTCCGCCGACCACGAGAAGGATCGTGCCGTTGGCGGCGGCCGCCTGGGCATCCTCGTTCAGGTCTTTGGCGACGTCCTGCATGCTGACGACCTGCTCGCTGTGTCGTTTGACGGCCTGTTCAAACAGCGGCGTCATGTTGACCGTCAGGGCCAATACGCCGAGGGCCCGCATCTGCTCCGCCTGCCCTGAGGACAGCATTTTCTTGTCGAAACTGTCGGCCATGGCGCTGACCGCGCCGTGGCCGTCCTGGAAGTATTGCTGCAGCGCCGACTCCAGCAGCGCCATATCTTTTGCCTCGTCCCGTCCGGATCGTGAAATCCGCAGCGTCGTGGCCTTGTAATCGGCGACGTTCTTGAAAATGGCCTGCTTCAGCGGCTCAAGCTTTGCCGTTTCCTGAAGGAAGTCGTCGTGTTTGGTGACCTGGGCCAGGTCCAACAGAACCTGGTGGTGACGGGTCAGCGAGGTTCCGAGTTCGGCAAACTGCGCGAGAGGAACCGTGTATTCCACATACACCGTTTGCGATTGCGAGCTCAATTGTCGCAACGTCGCGACACCGACGCTGGCCATAATCATGATGATGACGCTGACGACACCGAAGCTCACCAGCAGCTTGGATTGGGTCTTGAGATCTTGAAAGCGATGCATCACACCTTGCCCGACCATGGTATCGTCCTCCTTGTTCTAAGCTCGCACCGGCGGTAGACGGGAGAGATTTGCGGAAATGGCGGGGCGCCCTTCCTTCCCCCAAACGCGAGTCGCGGCCGATCATTGAGTCTGAAGTACGGCTTCCCCTCCATCGACTTGTGCAAAGACTAGCGGAACCTCGAGCACGCCTCCCAGGCGATCCTCTAGGCGGAGCACGGATGAAACGAATGGCCGAGCGCCGGCCGGTCCGGAATGCGCGGCCGGCAGGAGGTGATCGCGAGGGATGGAGCGGATTTCCGGGACATGGTCGACCAGGACACCCACGTGTCTGGGACCATGCCGAATGACCACGGCAAACGGCAAGGATACGTCCCCGACGCTCAGCCCCAAGCTGGCCCGCAAATCAAGAAGCGGGATGACGGTGCCTCTCAGGTTGGTGACCCCGGTCAACATACCGGGCATGCCTGGGACAGGTGTCACCGCTTCGACCTCGAAGACCTCGCGGATATTGCGTAAATCGATGGCAAACAATTCCCCGCCCAGGCTCACGACGCACATGCGCATAGACTTGTCGGATCCATGCGATTGAGGCTCACCGTGAGGAACAGACGGAAGAGTCGGATTCGGCCCGTCTGGGGCAGGCAGTTGGACCATCGATCAATTCATCGCTTTTTTGACGGCGGCCAACAGATCTTCCGCTTTGAACGGCTTGACGACATAGCCGTTGGCGCCTTGTTGTTGCCCCCAAAACTTATCGCTTTCCTGACCCTTGGACGTGCACAGCACGATCGGAATATTCTTGAATCGATCGTCGTTCTTGAGATCGCGGCAGGCTTGGAAGCCGATGCGCCCGGGCATGACGACATCGAGGACGATCACATCCGGCTTATCGGCCGCCAGCTTGTCTTCGAGTTTGTCCGTATTGGGATAGGAGACGACGGTGTGGTTGGCTGATTTCAAGTAGCCTTCGATCATTTGAAGTTCCGCATACGAATCATCCACGACGACGATCTTACTCATGCTGCTCCTCCTGGTGACTGATGTTGAGATGTGGACCGAATAAGTGTTCCCCGCTACCGCATGGGAATCACAATACTGATGGCTCCCGCCAGTTCTCCTTCCTTCCAGCCTTCCTTTTTCATGCCGGTGATATCCCGCTCTCCTTTCGGATTGCCGTGACAGTTCAGGCAGGAGGCCGCGGCGTATTCCGGGTCCATCATGCGCAGAACCGGCTTGCCGTCGATCATGGTGGCTTTGCTGTACGCTTGGCCTTTCGGATGGCGCGAGTCGGCGAAAACGCGTAAGACTTCCGCTTCGAAATCGTCCGGCTTGTTGCCGGGATACCGGTAATCGGCGCTGGTCAGCTTCAGGCGAATGCCGGTTTTCCGGTAGAACCGCTCTCCGGATTTGCGCGCAAACACAGCGGGAAGAAAACCTTTGAATCCGATCCCCGGCTTATTGATGACCGGTTGGGATTCATCAACGACTTCCTTTTCGGATTCCACAAGGGCCAGAAGGAGGCCGGCCTGCGGCAATCCGTTGGGACGGCCGAGATCGATGCGGGTCTGTTTGCGGAAACGTTCCAGGACTTGCCCGGCGACGAAGTCTCCCGTAAAGCCCTTATTGGATTTTGTCGCGTCATTGATGAGCGCCTGATGCTCGGAAATGACTCCGCGGCCGACTTGCAGTAATTTAATAAGCAGTTCCGCGGTCTCCACCTCGCTGTTTGCCAGCGCTTGGCCGCCGCAGAGCAGCACCGTGCCCAGCAGACCTGCCGCGAGTGATTTTATGCGGGAGTGATTCAACATACCGTCCTCCTTCTCCGTCATTCTGACTCAGGCCTGCTCTCCGACATGGCTGTAGACGAGGAACGCTGCAATGTGAGCGAAACTGTTCCGTGGCATGTATATGGAGCGGCTTGAATTGTGGACATACGTTGTGGCACCGCGAGGACGCGTGCACGAACAGTGCCATGGAAAACAATTACTTAGGCGGGAATTCCAGAAGGGAAGAAATTCTATGATTTCTGAGTGATTACAGAGGACCGGTCAAGTATATCTAGTATATGCAAACGCCGATGGTTGGTGCCCCTTCTTGTTCATTTCTCAAAGAGA
>DASSBQ010000070.1:0-12654 GCA_035698625.1 Nitrospiraceae bacterium | reverse complement strand
GGATCTCGTGGTTCCAATTCTGGCTCGTGTAATGCCGTTGGAAACGGCGGGCCGTGTGTTTCTCAGTCTGGTCCTTGGTCTCCTGGCGTCCGGCACGGTCGCGCTGCATGCCGTGTTGCATCGTCGATGGTCCCTCTGGCCGCTGCTGTCGTTCCTGTTCCTGTACAACAGCGTGTTCCTGTGGGGATTTCTCAACTACCTGTTCGGTTTGGGTCTGGCCTTCTGGAGCTTCGCCGCCTGGGTGGCATGGCGAGACGGTTCAGCGGCCCGCATCATCCCGCTTTTCTCCCTGCTCGCCACCGCGCTGTTTTTTGCGCACATCTTCGCGCTGGGCGTCTTTGGTTTATTGATCGCGGGATTCGAGGTGGGACAGTGGTGGACCGGGACCGTGCGGCGGCACTTCGGTCATTGGGTCAAAGCGTTTGCACCGTTCCTGCTTCCTGGCCTGCTGTTGCTCGCTTCGCCTCTGTTCGATACAAATCGGGAGAACGTGCCGCCGTGGATCCAACTCGAAGCGAATCCCCATGGGATTGCGTTCGCCCACCCGGCTGCGGTGCTGGAGGCCTTCAAGGGAACGCTGCGCACGGAGCACCTGACGCTGGACCGTCTGACCGCCTTGGCCTTGATAGCGCTTGTGCTCGGCGGCGCCTGGACACGGCGCTTATCCGTCGCCCCCGCGATGATCGGCCCATTAGCGATTATCACCGTTGCAACGTGGCTCATGCCGGCGAGCATCGTGACCGGCGCCTATGTCGAAATCCGATTGCCTGTCGCCCTGATCCTGCTCGCCATCGCCGGCACGGATTTCCTTGTGCAAGACCGCCGCAAGATCGCCGCGCTTGCATTGATCCTCTGCGCCCTCTTCGGGGTCCGAATGAGCGCCATTACCGTCCATTGGCAGGAGGCCAACCGGCAGTATGCCGAGTTTTTCGACGCCATCGAACGCCTGCCGCCGGGCAGCCGTATCTTCAGTGCAATCGTGAAACGCGGATACGGGTATGTGGACTTTCGCATTCCCACTTCCATCCCGGTCGAAAACCTCGCCTGCTGGGCGGTCATTTCGAAATCCGCGCTTGTGTCGGTAATTTTTTCAGCCCCGAACCAGCAGCCGCTCCGGCTGGCGCAGCCGTACCGCCGGTTTTTTTCCACCGGAGAATTGATGGCGCGTTCCTACATCATGAATTGGGAAGCGGTCCAAAAGCAGTACGACTATCTGTTGGCACGGCAAGATGAGCGATTCCGACCTCCCATGCCGGCCGGCATGGCTCCGATCTTTGTGGGTCGGCATTTTGCGTTGTACCAAATGCCGGGCGCTGAGCCCGGCCCAAATGGCACATGATCTCGACGGGCGAGGATCGACAGACGCATCACGCTTTGATTGATGCGCGAAAAAACTTCCGGCCGGCGGTCAAGGAACCAGGGGCTTGGTCAGGTCGTTGTTTACCCAATTGTTCGGCGCGTTGACGTCGATTCCGCCGGCCGGCGGCGGCTTATCCAAATCCTTATATTGGAACGTGCCGAAGGGCTGGATTTCCTCGTCAGCGGGCATCTGGTTGCGGTTCCAGCCTCCGCCGAGCGCGCGGATGAGTCCCACCGACGCTCGTAGCAGCTCCGCCTTGATCTGCACAGATTCGATGCGCGCCGTGAGGGTCGCGACTTGCGCGTAGATCAGCTCAAGGCTGGAAGCCAGCCCGCCCTGATAGAGCTCCATGGTCAGGTCTTGCGTTTTGAGCGTGGCCCCGACCGCGGCGTCTTGGCGGTTGGCCGCCAGGGTCAACCGGTTGGTCAGGCTCAAATTGTTCTCGACCTCGCGGAAAGCATTGAGCACCGTCGACCGGTATCGGTCTTCCGTCTCGCGATAGGCCGACCAGGACTGCTGCAGCTGGGCGCGGCGATATCCGCCCTGGAAGACCGGCAGCGACACGGCGGACCCGTAGGACCAGAAGCTATTGGCGAGCTGGAACAGACTGAAGGCATCATCTTCAAACCCGCCTCCGAGACGGAACGAGACATTCGGATAGAAAGCGGCGCGGGCAATGCCGATGGCGCGGTTGGCCTGCGCCATCCGGCGCTCCATGCTGGCGATATCGGGGCGGCGCTCAAGCAAGGTGGACGGGATGGTCTGCGGAAGCGTGAAATTCATCACCCGAAGCTTGTCGACCGGCTCGACCTTGAAACTGGCCGGCGCCATGTTAAGGAGAATAGCGATCGCTTGCTCCGTCACCTGCCGTTGGCCCTGGATCTGCGCTCGTTTCGTCTCCGTGCTGAAGAGCAAGGATTCGACGCGGGCGACGTCGAGCGCCGACGCGATGTGGCCGGCGAACTGGGCATTGATCAGGTCCAGCGACTCGGTGTAGAGAGAGATTGACTGCTTATAGATCGCATCCTGCGCGTCGAGACCGCGCAGGATGAAATAGTTGGCCGCAATCTCCGCCTGCAGGCTGAGGCGCGCGAGTCCGTAGTCGGCGGCGCGCTGTTCGGCACGGTACAGCTCCACGCGCATGGTATTGCGCAGCTGTGACCAGAAATCGGGCTCCCAGGATGCGAGCCCGCCTCCCCATACGCTCGATTGTTCGAGCGGCTCGTCCGGGGCGCGAAACAGTCGATTGATGGACTGCCTATTGTCGGACGCATCGAACCCCAGGCCGACGCGGGGAAGGTACCGCGACCGAGCCTGCATCATCATATCGCGGGCCTGAACGAACCGCTCGGCGGAGGCCTGCAAATCGGGATTGGCCGCCATGGCCTGTTCTTCAAGCCGGTTCAGGATCGGATCGTCGTAGACCCTCCACCAATCCTGCCGCAATTCGCCGTCCGAGGGCTTCGCCTCGACGAACGGACTCGACCCACGCCATGAGGCGGGGACGACATATTGGGGCGGCTCATAGGTAGGCGAGAGATCGACGGCCGGAAAACTGCTGCACGCCGGCAAGTTGAGCACTACCAGTAAGATGCCGAAGCGCCACGGCCTGGCTCGACGGATGCGTGATATGGTCACGTTCACGATTCCTTCGACATTTCCTTTGGCGCTTCTTTTGGCGCTTGTCTTGCCGGTTCTTTTGACTCCGTCGGTCCCTTATTGATGAGGTCATAACCAGGCGCCGGGGTGACGATGCGCACCTTATCGCCGTCGAGCAAGGCGGCGCTGGGGTTGTTGATGACGCGGTCGGTCAGAGCAATCCCCTCTTCCACTTCGACGGCGTTGTCCAGGAGTTTGCTCACGGTGATGGGCTTTAAGTGCACGCGGTCGTCCTCCGTCACCACGGCCACTTGCGTGCCGTGCTCTTGGAACACCAATGCGGTGGACGGAATCGTGAGGATGTGCCGGTCGACGGGCGCCGTGAGATCGACCTTGCCGTAGGAACCGGGCCAGAGAATATGGTCCTCGTTATCGATCGTGAAGACGGTAACCGCGGTGCGCGTGCTCACATCGAATCCACGAGCGACGGTAAGGAACTTGGCGGTGAAGCGACGAGTGGGCAATTGCGGCACGGTCACGTCCGCCGTCAGACCCAACTGGAGGAAGGGCGCGAATGCCTCCGGTACGGAAACAAAGAGTCGCATCATATGGACGTCGGCCACCGTAAAGAGGTTGCCGATCGCATTGGGGATGCTGATATTGCCTTCTTTGTTGACGTAGTCGCCGACGTTGATATTGCGTTGAGTCACGATGCCGTCAAAGGGCGCCACGATTGTCTTGAACCGAATGAACGCCTCGTTGTTCTTGACGTTTTGCTCCGCGGCCTTGACCTTCGCCGCTTCGGCTTTTAAGTTTTGCTCCTGTACCGTGATGGACTGCTCGGAGACCGCATGGTTCTTGCGCAGCGCCACCCAGCGTTTGGCGGTCACTTCCGCAAGAGCATATTTAGCGCGCTCCGCGTCGAGATCCGCCTTGGCCTGCGCATATTGCGCGTCAATCGCCGGCGCGTTGATCTCGGCCAGGATATCGCCCTTCTTCACCTGGTCTCCGTAGTCCTTGTACCACATCTTCACATAGCCCGAGACCTGCGCATAGATCGGCGCCTCGAACCAAGCGGTAATGTTGCCGGGAAGCGTAATGGTCTCGGAGGGTGCTCCAGCCGTTGGATTGACGACGGCCACGGTCGGGATGGAGTCTTCGATCGTCCTCGTGCGCAGTTGAGCGGCGTCGCTTCTGCTCTCATAAATTCGATAGCCGATATAGAGGACAAACAGCAGGATCGCGGCGACGGCAATGCCTCTTCCAGCGAAGAGTTTCATCATGAGGCGGCACCCTTTTGCGGAGACGTTCGGCGGCTATAAATCATCGCGTACACGCAGGGCACGAAAAACAGGGTGAACACGGTGGCAACAAACAAGCCGCCGATGACGGCGCGGCCCAGCGGCGCATTCTGGGAATACCCGGTCGCCATGGGAACCATGCCGAAGATCATGGCCGACGCGGTCATGAGCACCGGACGGAAGCGGGTCTTCCCGGCTTCAACGGCGGCCCGCAGCGCGTCCCCGTGCTCTTGCAGCCGCTCGCGCGCATAGGATACGACGAGAATCGAATTCGCAGTCCCCGTGCCCATGGTCATGATGGCGCCGGTCAGAGCGGGCTCCGACAGACGGGTATGGGTCAGAAACAACGCCCACGCGATGCCCGCGAGCGCGCCGGGCAAGGCCGTGATGATGATGAAAGGATCGAGCCAGGATTGGAAATTGACGACGATCAGCAGATAGACCAACACGATCGCGGCGAGCAGTCCGAAGATCAACTCGCCATACGCCTCATACATCAGCGAGGCCTGGCCTTGGATTTCAAGTTTCGCGCTGCGCGGCAACTCCGGCTCCATGCTATTGGCGATCTTTTCGACGTCCGCGAGCACCCCCCCGAGGTCGCGCCCTTCCGCGGACACATAGATGTCGAACAGCGGCATAATGTTCGCGTGTGTGATCACGCCCGGCGTTCCCTCCGCCGTCAGGTCGGCCAGATTACCGAGCAACTGTATACCCTGATCGTTCGGAGAATTCGAAGAATCGACGGGGACGGTCTTGAGACTATTGATGCTGTTGATTTGCGCCTGCGGCGTATAGACGTTGATCAGGTACGACATGCCGGTACTGGGATCGAGCCAATAGATCTGGTCGACCTGTTGGCTCCCGGCCGTCGTCATGAGCAGATTGTCGGCCATGTCCTTCAAGGTCCGGTTGACACCGAGTCCGAACGTGCGGTTGCCTTCGACCATGAGGGTCGGCGTGCGCATCGTCTGCTGGATCACCACGTCCGCGGCGCCGGGAATCTCGCGCAACTTGCCGGCTAATTTGAGGGCGAACTGATAGTTGGGATACATGTCCGGGCCGTTGACCTGCACGTCGATCGGCGCAGGCGCGCCGAAGTTGAGAATTTTTGCGGTCAGATCGGACGGCTGGAAGGTGAATTCGGTTCCCGGATAGCGTTCCCGCAAGCCCCTGCGAAGAATCTGCCGATACTCCCACACCGGGGACTTTTCATCATTCAAGAGAATCGTCAGGTCACAATCCTGGGAGCCGATCGTCGGCGTCGGGATGAAGGCGAGGTTGTGCGGTCCGACCGGCAGGCCGCAATTACTGACGATGTTTTCGACGTGGCCGGGGAGCAATTCCTCGATGCTGTTGGAGACCAGCGTGGCAATGCGTCCCGACACTTCGATGCGCGTCCCGAGCGGTGCCCGCATGTGCATCTGAATGACCCCCGACCTGATTTCGGGGAAGTAATCGCGCCCAAGGAAGAAAAAGAGGGACAGGGACGCCAACGCAAACACCAGGGCAACTCTCACGAAGAGATTGCGGTGCGCGATCGTCCGTTCGAGCAGATCAGCGTAGCCCTCGCGGAACCGATCGAAGCGGCGCTCGAACCCCTGCTGAAATCGGACGAAGGCATTGCCCGAATCCTTCTTTGCCCCGGACTGCCCGCCCTCTTCATGCGACGGCGACATGATGACTCTTCATCAGATATTTTGCCATGGTCGGCACCAGCGTGCGCGACAGAATGAAGGAGGCGATCATCGCGATGATGACCGCCTCCGCCATGGGTTTGAACAGGTACCCGGCGACGCCGCCGAGCTTGAAAAGCGGAAGCCACACGATCGCAATGCAGAGCGTGGCCACGAGCGTCGGAACGACGATCTGATTGGCGGCATCGATGATGGCTTGTTCCAGCTCCTTGCCCATTTCGAGATGGCGGTCGATATTCTCGATCATCACGGTCGCATCGTCGACCAGAATGCCGACGGCCAGCGCCAACCCGCCCAAGGTCATGACGTTGATCGTCTCTCCGAGCCAATGCAGGCCGATGATGGCGGTCAGAATGGACAGTGGGATCGAGGTCCAGACAATGACCGTGGCCCGCCATGAGCCGAGCAGCAAGAGCACGATGAGGCCGACCAACGCGCCGGCGGTCGCCATCTCATGCAGGACGTCGGAGATCGAATCCTTCACGAACGTCGAGGCGTCGTCCAGAAGCCTGATCTCCACGCCTTCCGGAGAGATCTGCTCGGCGCGCGGGATCATCTTCTTGATTCCGTCGACCACATCGAGGGTCGAGGCCTCCGTACTCTTCATCGCGACAATGATGACGGTCTGTTTGCCCTTCACCAGCACGGCGTTTTGTTGCACCCGACCCATGAGTTGGACTGTGGCGACATCACGCAGATAGATGAACGCGTTGCCTTCCCGTTTGATCGGGATATCGCTGAAATGCTCAATCTCCAGCGGCGACGCATTCGTCTGCACGATCCAATCGGTTTCCTTGATCTTGATGTCGCCGGACGGCAGCACCAGGTATTGCCGCATGAGCGCATTGTGAATGTCCGACGGCGTCATTTGACGGGCGAGCAACTTCTGCTGATCGAGGTTGACCATGACCTGCATATCCTGGCCCCCGTACGGGTGCGGCAAAACTATCCCCGGTACCGTGACGAGCAGCGGGCGGATTCGCATGTAGGCCAGGTTATAGAGTTCAGCCGGTGTCAGGTGCTCGGAGCTGATTTGGAGCATGGCCACCGGGATAGAGGATGGCGCGAGGCGCATGACCATGGGCGGCGAAATATCGGGTGGCAACGCCTTGACGACGTTTTGCGCGATGCCGACGATATCCGCTTCGGCCCTGCCCACGTCGACTCCGTCTTGGAGAAAAATGTTCGTGATGCTGCTGCCGTAGTAGGAGTTACTGTGGATGTACTTGATGCCTTCCACCGTCGAGGTCAGGAAGCGTTCGAACAGATACGTGATACGGCCTTCCACCTGCTGCGGGAGCAGGCCGGAGTAGATCCAAACGACCGAAGTGACGGGAATCGTGATATTCGGGAAGACGTCCGTCGGCATTTCGAGCACCGTCAGGCTTCCCATCGCCACGATGAGGATAGACATGACGACGAATGTGTACGGCCTCCGGAGGGCGATAAGAACAATCTGATTCATGCGCTAAACCTGCCGGAGCCGGTGAGGTTTTCTAGTGCGGGACATTGCTTACCTTAAATGCCGCTCTGGTGTCAATTGCTCACGGGGGAATGTCGCGCCTATGGCGCAGATGCCGGCCCATTGAGACGGTCGCACACCCGCCTCCGGAAGAAATATGCACCTATGCATGTAATTCGCAGGAACTGAAGAGAATGCCATGAACACAAATTTCTTGCAGAAAATCGCGGCGGCAGTGCCTTGAAAGGTGGATCGAGTTGGCGCCGGAAACCCGCGAAGTGTGCGCAGTCGGCTCGGCCCGGTCACGTATCAGCTCCGAACCAGGCTGCTTCTCGGTAACCCAGCCCTCTGTATCGGGTACCCCATCCGGCTGATATAGCAAAAGGCTTACCGATTCATAGTTTTCATCCAACATACCGGTGCTGGCTTTCAGGATGTGCGCAATTCTCTGGGACATTAGCGCCGGACGGTCGAGATAATCTCCTGTAAGCACTTCGGAAAGGCGCGGCATGCGATGCTCGGATTGTGCAATTGCGCACTACATACATCGTGCGAAATCCCACAATCTGTCTTAGCACGCTTACGTGGACGAGCCGGAAGTCCTACTGAATTCCTTCGAAAGTGGCTCTGGATCGGCTTTTCTTCGTGACGCTGACTCAAAACTCCGATTGGTATCGATCTTGCCATGATTCTGGATCGACGAATGGAAGCGAGCTGGCGAGAGCATGGGTCGAGCTCAGTGACTTCGGCAAGAAGGTCGGAAAGAGGAGCACCAATGATGGGACTTCGGAGGTTCACCATGGCAATGGCTCTCGTGGGCGGACTGGTCGGCGCCATGGCGACCGGACAGCCGGCCCAGGCGGAAAGCCTGACGATCGGTGCGGCCCACAGCTTAAGAGGAGCATTCCAGGAAGTTATCCCGATGTTCGAGAGGGAATATGGGGCGACGGTACGCGTCGTGTATGGACCGTCGCAGACGCTGCGCCGCCAAATTGAAAAGGGCGCTCACATCGATGTGTTTCTCTCTGCCGGTGAGGAAATCGAAAAACTGCAGAAGAAGGGGCTGACTCTCAACGGAGGGTTACGAGTCTATGCAGAGACCTCTCTTGTGCTCGTCATGTCGGATACCTCTCACGCAACCCAAATCTCGTTTCACGATGCCCTCGCGAGCCGAGGAACCCGTATTGCGCTGGGGGATAATGAGACGTCCGCAGTGGGGGTCATCACGGCCCGGGCGCTCAGAAAGCTCGATCCGGCATATCGAGACCATTTCCATCTGCTCCATGCGCAAGATAATGAAGAGATAGTGGATTTGGTTCACACGGGACAGGCCGACGTGGGCATTGTCTACCGGGTGGATGCCATCCAAAACAGCGGGCAGGTGCGTATCATTGATGAAACGCCGGGCGGGACGTACACGCGGGTCCGATTCGGGCAAGCGGTGGTCTGGACCTGCCGGGATGAGGCCCGTGAGGTTGCCGAGGAGTTTTTCGATTTCATCATGAGTCCCCGCATACAAAAGCTCCTGCTCAAGTATGGGTTTGATCCCGTGTCTGCGAAAGGCTGACCGACCTCCCCCTTGCCGGCTCTCATTCGCACAAAGCCTTCCATTCTGCCGGAACGCGATTAGGCCTCTCTTGCGACGGCGCTCGGAAAAGGAGTGGCCGAACCCGGCCCTCTCGCCTTAAAATGAAATTTCATAGCGACCAAGGTTGTTTACTGGGCTGGCCCGGCAGGACAGAGCGATCAAGGCACCGGCTAATTGTGGGATAGAGGTCGTCGAGTATGCATTCCTTATCGAGATAAGTGGTGGCGCCTGCCTGAAGCAAGGCGTGGGATATGGGGCCCGGTTCTACAATGCTGAGTCCTATGATAATCGTCTCGGGGTCTTCTTTCTTAATCACAGAGGTCGCCTGCACTCCGTCCATTTGCGGCATATTGATATCCATGAGGACAACATGGGGCTTCAACATGCGAGCATATTGGATGGCTTCGACTCCGTCACTTGCTTCTCCGACGATCTGAACATCTTTATAGTCTTGGAGAACGCTTCTCATGACCTCCCGCATGAACGGTTGATCGTCCACCAAGAGCACGGTCGTATTGGCCGGTATGGGATGCACGGGGTGTCCTACGAATATTGGTTGATTTATCTTACCGCTTTGCTTCCCCGCGCTTCCCTCGGCACCGCCCTAGTTTAGAGGCACAACATTATCCCCCGGCCCTATCGAGCACCCCCGCACGATCAGCCGATTATAGGGCTCGTCATTGACCGGAGGCGGCCATCGCCGGATGAACGGAGGAGTATGACGATGTGGCCGTCCTGAAAAAGCGAGCCTCTTAAATAAATCCGGCTTAACGGAAATGCATAGTTACGCGTCAAATGAATCTTGATGCATTGACTCCTCGCCTAGTTGGGCGTAGTGTCATGTACAGCGCCGTGAGCGCTACGCTGACTGTCTCATCCCTCGCGCGTCCCCATCTTCCTTGCGCGTCTGATTCTCCAGTCTCCGCTGCTCCATCGAGCAACGTATCTCAGCGGCTCAATCAGTCTTCTGTGCCCGCATAAAGGGCAGATAGATGCCGTTTCTCTGTCCCTCTATCCCAAGAGACGGTTTACACGCGTTTCATCGCCAGGCCCTGCCATGAAGCGCCAAACCTCCGGGCCACCGTGAAATGGAGGCATCCGCGATGAAAACTCATGTGTTCCAAAAGCAGCCAGTTCTATTCTTTTCCGCGATGTTGATCGCGTCATCACTCTCGGCGCTGCCAATCCACGCACAGGATCAACAATTGAGCGGGGCTATGATTCTTGCTCCGACGGAAAAGCTTGGCGTGGTGGCGCCGGGCGCCGTGGAGGACACGTTGAAAGCCTGTCTAGCCAGAATTCCCGAAAGCGCCACTGCCGGGCAGCGCATGTTGGCCGAACACAGTTGCCGGGGTGAAGAGGGGACCAGAAAATTACTTCAGGTCGCACCGGAGTTTTGAGCGGGTATCGAGTCGTATCCCAAGTCCAGGAAAGTGACCGGCAGAGGAAAGATTCGAATCCGAAGGATTAAGGATTATAGAAAGGGATGACAACGATGTATCAGATTTACAGTATGCTGGGACTATTGCTGTTCACGTGGATCGTGGCGTTCTGGGCGTCTTTTCCAGAGGAACAGGAAGAGAGGCGGTAATTCTCCCTTGACCACGGATGCAGTAGCGCGTAGCATTAGCACAGTGACGTTCTAAGCCACGCCGACTGTCATATCATTCGCGCCTCCCGCTCCTTCCCACGCGCGACGGATCTTTCAAGTCTTCGCAGCTTCCTACGCCAGAGTCTGTCTCAGGATCGGCCTTTTGCCGAGCCGATGAGATTGTGCTCTTTCAACCGCCCCAAGGCGCCCGACACCTGACCGAAGAATTGGAGCGATGCTCCAGAAAGGAATGCAGCTCGCATGATTACCATTACATCGCCGGCTGAAGAGAAAATCCGTGAGCTGATGAAGGAAGAAGCGGACACAGTGGGCCTGCGCGTCTTTGTGAAGGGCGGAGGCTGCCACGGCTATCAGTACGGGATGGCCTTCGAATCCAGGATCGCGGAAGACGACACGGTCATTGAAAAGGGGGAGGTGAAAGTCATCATGGACTCACAAAGTGCGCCCCTCTTGGCCGGATGCGAAGTCGATTATCTGGACAGCCTCCAAGGTTCGGGCTTCGCCATTAAAAATCCGCAGGCCAAAACGACCTGCGGGTGCGGCAGCTCGTTCAGCGCATGAGCGACTGCCGGCAATCGATTGCTTTAAACGCCAGTGTAAAAATGAAGGAGACCGAACGCCATGGACACAGCATCCCTCATCGGCACAAAAAATAAAAAGGGGCAAGTTTTTACGGATCCCCACGAGATGATGAACGCGGCGTCTCGCACTCTCTCATTCTACACGGGAAGCGAAGTCATTAAGGAAGCGATCCGGCGCGCCAGCATCGACGTGATGATCGCCTATCCGATTACACCGCAAAGCGAAGCGGCGGCGCTGATCGGTGAACTGTTCGCCGAAGGGTATATCGGGGATTATTTTCGAGGGGAAAGCGAGTTCGCAGTCATGTCTCAATGCGCGGGCGCCGCATTCGGCGGGGCACGTGTATTCACGACCACCGCGGGGCCAGGCACGATGCGGGCCATGGAAAATTTTCCGATGTGGGCCGGGGCGCGACTGCCGATTCAATGTATCGTTACCTGCCGCGGCATCAATTCTCCGTTGTCGATTCAACCGGACACCATCGAGATTTCCTATCTGATGCAGACGGGAATGTTGGTCTGGCATGCGGAGACGGCGCAAGACTTCTATGATTGGATCCTCAAGGGTTACATGGTGTCCGAAGAACCGGATGTGCATCTCCCCTTGGCCCTTTGCTGCGATGGGTTTTTCGTGACGCACACGAAGGACGTTGTCGAATTGACACCGGCGGATATGTGCCTGCCGCCCTACGATCCGTATCGTTCGCCGGTCCCTTGCATGGATATGGAATGTCCGCCGGTCCGGATGATGCGTGATCCGTTCGTGATGAAGAGTAACTATATTAGTTACGCGACGCATGCGAGCTGGCAGCAGGAAATCTGGGCCGCGGCCGAACGGTCTCGCAAGCATACGGCCGCCTGGCTGAATGGTCTCATCGAGACGGAAGATGTCGACGCGGACGTCCTGATCGTTTCTTCCGGGACCGCGGTGTCGCAAGGCCGGGAAGCGATCCGCCTGTTGGCCGATGAAGGAATCCGCGTGGGCTTGGTGAAGATTAAGACGCTCCGGCCGTGGCCGGAAGAAGAAATCCGTGAGGCGACGAAACATGCCAAGCACATCATCGTGCCGGAGTTCAATGTAATTGGCTGGATGGCGAAAGAAATCAAAGCCACCGTCGCTAACAGCGAGCGCGTCGTTGCCGGACCGCGTGTCTGCGGAGGCATGACCATGCCGCCGGAGATTATCGTAGAGGAAGTGAAGCGTGCGCTCGGCATACGATCGATGGCATTCGCCGGCCGCGGGTGAACCGTTCACCGATGCATGCCCCTGACAACGGTCACTACATACAGCACCCCCATCGGGTTGAGAGGAGTCATCCATGAGCAAAGAACGGATTAAAATTTCGCCGGACCTATATGACATCATGCCGTCGGATTATCAGGACCTCGTGCAACGCGCGACCTACGGCAAAGAAGACCGGGGCTGGAAGGACATCGGGAACTCCAAGGAGTTGATC